>NZ_JBFUIN010000288.1:0-4038 GCF_056401855.1 Bacillus sp. P4_D3 | reverse complement strand
ATTTCATACACACCTTCTCTTACAACCGCCCCTTTCACATCAATTATAATTATTTTTTTCTGTTCCTTTGTATCCAATACTTTCGGTTTACTTTTTTTCTCCACATCTTTCGCTTGAACTTCCGTTGTAATGAGCGATTGCTCCGTTTGCTGATTCGTTTTCCAGAAAAAAAGAAAAATCAAAGTGCCAATAATAACCACTAATCCCAACCATTTTTTCGGAAAATCCCACATCATTTTACACCTCTAATCATAAATTTATAACATCATTCATATTGTTTAGGAGAAAGCTGTTACGAAGGAGGGATGAAACATTGAACATAGGAATTATAGGGACAGGGAACATGGGGAATATACTAATCGATGCATTTTTAGAAACCCGTGCTGTCAAGCCTTCGTGCCTTACTATTATTAATCGGACGCCTGCCAAAGCATATCATATAAAAGAAAAATACCCTTCTGTTCATATAGCCAAAACAATCCAAGAGGTAATCGAACAATCCCAGCTTATTTTCATTTGCGTAAAACCGATAGATATATACCCTATTCTAAAAAAATACGCTGACCATTTTTCAGACGAAGATTGCTTAGTTTCTATCACAAGCCCCATATCTCCATCACAATTAGAAACACTTATACCTTGCCACGTCGCTCGTATCATTCCAAGCATCACAAACCGCGCCTTATCCGGCGCATCACTATTTACATTTGGAAATAACTGCTCTGAAGAATGGCAAAAAAAACTACTTCGTCTATTCAAAAACATTTCTACTCCCCTTGTTATAGAAGAAGATATAACGCGCGTTTCATCTGATATAGCAAGCTGCGGCCCTGCTTTTTTTAGTTATTTATTACAATGTTTCATTAACGCTGCTGTAGATAAAACAAATATTACACATGAAGAAGCCACTACTTTAGTAAGTGAAATGGTCATTGGAATGGGGAAATTACTTGAAAAAGAAATTTTCACATTACCTACTTTACAAGAAAAGGTATGCGTTAAAGGCGGTGTTACAGGAGAAGGTATTCGTATTTTAGAAGAGCATGTTGGGGATATGTTTCATAAATTAATCGAACGGACACATGAGAAATTCGATGAAGATTTAAAATGTGTTGAGCAGCAATTCAATAAACACACATAATAAATACGCCATCGTAATCCCAAACCCTTTTTATTAATACTTATCTTTTTCATGCTACATTTTCACTAAAACTAGCATTTTTACACTTTACACATATCATATTTTTATTTTTCTAGAACTAAAACTACATCTTTTCTATAAAACAAAAGCAACCTTATCGGTTGCTTTTCTTTTATCCATTCTTCTTCGCCATAAAAAAGATGCGCTCTGTTTGTTCTGTCACTTCGATTCGTTCAAAGTCACCTGTGACGCGAAGTACTGTAAATCCAGCTTCTTCAAGCCATTTTGTTAACACTTCAACCGAATATGCACGCTGCACGTGACATTCGTCAAAACGATGGTACACATCTTCTTCTGAATCTTGTACAAAGAATGTCAAATCATGTTCCACACTATCTGATTCTTCTCCAGGGAAGCAGTTCCAAATAAGTGATATTTCTTCGCCGTTCACTGTATATGTTTCATTTTGAAATACGTGATGTATTTTATATAAAGAGTGTACATCGAATAAAAACAAGCCATCCTGACGTAAATGGTGGAAAACTCTTCTAAATGTTTCTTGCACTCCATCTTCTTGCAATACGTAATTTAATGAGTCACAAAATATTGTCACACAATCAAATTCACCARGAACATCGAGCTCTCTCATGTCTTGTTGGTAAAAAGGAATAAAATAACCTTCTCCCCCCAATTTTTGCTGTGCGACAGTTAACATTTCTTCCGAAAGATCTACACCAATTAAATCATAACCTTTTCGTACAAGCGGAAGTGTTACGTTACCAGTTCCACATGCTACGTCAAGAATTTTTGCCTCTTTCATAGATGCCTGTTGCAAACTTTCCTCTGTGAATTCCACCCATTTATCATAAGGGACATCATTCATCAGTTCGTCATACAGCAAAGCAAATTGTTCGTATTTCATTGATCTAGCTCATCTGCAATATCTTCACGCGGCACATCGCCCCATAGACGCTCTAAATTATAGTGATTACGCTCATCTTTATGGAATACATGAGCAACCACATCACCAAGGTCTACTAAAACCCAACGTGCTTCATCAAAGCCTTCCATACGTTGTACGTTAATTTCGAACTCATGTGCCTTCGCTTTAATTTCACGTGCAATTGCTTGTACTTGCTTGTCTGAATTTCCGTGACAAATAATAAAATAGTCTGCAATCGGTGAAATACCTTGCATATTTAGTACAACCATATCTTCTGCTCTCTTATCATCAGCTGCTTTTGCCGCTAATACTAATAACTCTTTATCTTTCATTTATTAATTTCCTCCTTGATAATTGCATTGTATGTTTGGAATGTTAATGGATAAATCGTTTGATCTTTTTCCATTAAAAATTGAATTGTTCGCTTTAAAGCAAACAGTAAAGCTTGATTTATATCTTTATATGCGAGTTTCCTCGCTTCTTCCATACCAGGAAACTTACGTCCTGGTTCAATGTAATCTGCTACATAAATAACTTTATCTAACATTGTCATTTTTTCATGACCACTTGTATGATATGTAATAGCTTGTAAAATTTCAAGATCAATAATACCTACTTCTTTTTCTACTAAGTATGCCCCAACAGGTGCATGCCATAACTCTTTGTTATAGTGCAGTAGATCCTTCGGCAAAGCTTCTCTCTTAATAATCTCTTCCATTTCTGGAATCGCTCTACATTTTGCATAATCGTGAAATATAGCAGCCGTCTCTGCCTTTTTCTCATCTACACCATATAACCGAGCAAGTTCAATCGCTGTTTCCATTACACCAATCGTGTGTATATAACGTTTTTCATGCATTTGTTGTTTGACAATACTAAGTGCTTCCTCACGATTCATACAACCCATTCCTCTCGACATATACCTGTACTTTTTCGGGGAGTAAATATTTGCACGTTTTCTTCGTCATATATCTCTCCCGTAACAGAGAAGAAGAAACTGCAAACTCCGGAATTTCCACTTTTACGATATCATAAGGCGTATGTAATGTATAACCTGGTCTTGCAACTCCAACGAAAGTCACAAGCTTAAGTAACTTTTCAATGTTATACCACTTCGGCAAATACTCAACCATGTCTCCGCCAATAATAAAGTGAAACTGCACATCCGGATACTTCTCCGTTAATTGTACCATAGTGTCGTACGTATAAGATGGGCCTTCTCTGTCTAGCTCTTCTAAACAAATTGAAAAGTATGCTTCTTCCTCAGTCGCTATTTGCAGCATGTTTAATCGACTTTTCACACTCGTAATGTTACGTCCTTGCTTGTGCGGTGGAATCTGATTCGGCAAAAACCATACCTCTTCCAACCCTAAAGCATGATACACTTCATTTGCAATTAACAAATGCCCATTATGAGGCGGATCAAACGTGCCACCAATAATGCCAATTTTTCTCAAAAGAA
Source organism: Bacillus sp. P4_D3 (assembly GCF_056401855.1). Classification (NCBI taxonomy): domain Bacteria; kingdom Bacillati; phylum Bacillota; class Bacilli; order Caryophanales; family Bacillaceae; genus Bacillus; species Bacillus sp. P4_D3. Next base: position 492 of record NZ_JBFUIN010000288.1, on the reverse strand, counting down.
ACGCTCCTTCCTTTTACATACAGCAACTCTCCCCATACATATTCGAAGAGAGCCCACTGTTAATAAAAGTTCAATTGGTTTCGCTTTCTACATATCCAGCGTCCACTACGAAATAACTCACGTATATCTTTTATCGAGGAAGTTTAATCTGCTTATTTTCTCTTGATTCTTTGTATAAAACAATTGTGCTTCCGATTACTTGAACGATTTCAGCTCGTGCACCTTGTGCAAGCTCTTCTGCAACTTCACTACGATCAAATTCACAGTTTTGTAATACGCTCACTTTAAATAGTTCACGAACTTCTAACGCTTCTCCAATTTGTTTCACCATATTTTCATTCACGCCACCTTTTCCAACTTGAAAAATCGGTGTTAAATGATGTGCCTTTGCACGTAAAAATCTTTTTTGTTTTCCTGTTAACATATAATTAGCCTCCAAGCTCTCTCATTACTAATTGTTTCATTCTATCAATATTCGGCACACACCCTGTC
>NZ_JBFUIN010000287.1:0-4042 GCF_056401855.1 Bacillus sp. P4_D3 | reverse complement strand
GAGGTGCAATCGGGATTTCTCTATTTCTTGCATTATCAGGGGGAATAGCGCTAATTCCGGCAGCAAGATATGAATGGGCGAAATATTTATTACCAGCGAATACAGATTTATATGGGCTTTCAAAGGGCGGGAGCTTTATTGATGGAGTAACATTCCCATTCGCTTCTTGTATGCTTCTTCTATACTTAGCTGTATTTTTAGGGGTGTCCTATACTGTATTTATAAAACGAGATTTAACAGCATAAGCAAAAGCCGTTAAGGGTAACTTAACGGCTTTTTGTTTGTGATAATTGATGAATAGCTTCTTCGGCTAATAAGGCGAAATACTCCGCGCTAATAGGTAATGCTTCTTCATCTACTGTAAAAGCTGGATGATGCCATTCATGTGTACCGCTTGTTCCCATAAAGACGAATGAACCTGGTATTTCTTGTTGGTAAAAAGAAAAGTCTTCTCCTGCCATTGATGGTGTAGGAGAGATAACGTTTAGATTCATTTTCTCTGCAATCTGAATAGAAAAATCAGTGAGTACTTTATCGTTTTGAACAGCAGGAGGACCTGGGTAAAATCGAAATTCTGTTTTTACACCTAGTGCATCAGAAATGCCTTTAATGATACGTTCCATTAATGCCGGAATCTTTTTACGTGTTTTAGTTTGGAATGTACGGACAGTTCCTTCTAATATTGCTTTTTCGGGAATAACGTTCCACGTATTCCCTGAATGAATGTTTGTTACACTTACGACAGCGTTATGAGAAGAACTAATATTTCGGCTTACAATTGTTTGAAGTGCCATAACGATTTGAGATGATGCAACGATAGGATCGACACCGGCATCAGGCACAGCTGCATGTGTTCCAACACCATGAATTTCAATTTCAAATCGATCTACTCCAGCCATTAGTGGACCGTCTTTAATACCGATTGTACCTACTGGTAAATCGGGCTTATTATGCATACCAAAAACGGCTTGCACATTCTTTAAATGTCCAGCTTCAACAACTTTACATGCTCCGTTTCCACTTTCTTCAGCAGCTTGGAATATAAAACGCACAGTTCCGTTAAGAGAAGCTTCTTTTTCTTTTAATAAGTAAGCCGCACCCAATATAGCAGCTGTATGAAAATCATGCCCACAAGCATGCATTTTACCTTGTATTTTTGAAGTGTATGGAAGGTCTGTTTCTTCTTGGATAGGAAGGGCATCGATATCAGCACGAAGCRCTACCACCGGTCCGTTTTTATTACCAGAAATTTCAGCGATAATTCCTGTTTCTAAACTGGAATCAATAATAGTAATATTAGCTTCTTTTAACCAATTTTTTATTGCTTTTGTTGTTTCAAATTCTTCGTAAGATAGTTCTGGGTATTCGTGTAAATGGCGACGAATAGAAATAAGTTTTTCTGTTAATTGATTTGGAATGGATGCCACTTATTATCCCCTCTTTCTTAAGTGAAATATTTGTATTCATTATATAACACAATAATAAAAGAGAGGATTTTCAAATGAAAATCCTCTCTCGTTTATGCTGCAACTTTTTTATGAGTATGCTGTTTTTTATAACGTCCACGCATTGCATATGCAATTTGCGGGATTGCAATACCGATTAAAATAAGTGATACACCGACCCATTGTGAAGATAGTACAGCTTCTTTTAAAACGAATACAGACATAATTGTTGTAACTGGCAGTTCTGCTGCACCAAGAATAGTTGCTAAGCCAGATCCGATTTTTGGAATACCGATTGTAAAGGCAATGGACGGAATAACGATACTAAATATTCCTAAGCCTAAGCCGTATTTCCAAAGGCCTTGAGAAATTGCTCCGTTAAAAATAAATGTTGGCGGGAATACGATCATGACTAAAGTTAAAGCGCCAGCCATTAAAAGGACACCGCGTGGTAACGAAGGTACTTCAACGGCAACTTTACCACTTACGAAAATGTATGTTGCAAATGTAATAGCTGATAATAAGCCTAAAATGATTCCAGTCGTATCGAAATCACCAGCTGATGTTTCTAATAACCCACTTGATAAAAATGTACCTGCAAGTAAGAAGATTACTGAAATAACTTTTTCTCTTGAAGGTAATGTTTTCGTTGTAATTGCTTCAATGATAATTCCAACCCAAACGAATTGGAATAAAAGTATAATTGCAATAGAAGCTGGTACAGTTTTTAAAGAAGCGTAATAAAAAATTCCAGTAAAACTTGCAGACGTACCTGCGACGAATAAAATTAACATTTGTTTTAGTGGAACACGATGTCTAGAAAATAGAAGTGTAATAGCAAGTAAAATAATCCAACCGAACAAATACTGGCTACCAATTACCTCTCCAAGTGAAAATCCTTCTGCATATGCAAGTTTAACAAAAATAGCTAAAACCCCATAACTACACGCTCCTAATAAAACTAAAAGAGAATAACGAAGCATGAAAAATTCCTCCCATCTATATGAAATTGTTCCGTAACGGACATATATAACTAGAGGGAAGTATACAAAATTAAAAATGAAGGGTCAAATGAAAGAAAAGTGCGAAATTTTATAGAATAATAATAAAAGTATGATATTTATGCATAATCTTGAAATTAATAATAATTAAAGTATTGTAAAATCAGCTTTACGTTGTATAAAGACAGCATTTGAAAAAAATTTTTTAGGCTTAATATGTGTGAAGTTAATTGTAATGTGCTAATGATTTGAGAAACTGTGGAACCTTTGTTATGTTAGTAACAATTAGAAAGAGTTTCATAATTCAATTGAGATTTTTCTATATAATAGAAGGAAATGAAAACGTTTTATTAGAAACTGTGTGAAAGGGTAGTTTTTCTTATTGTCACGTTGGAAAAGTGAATTCATGAAATGTCCATAGTATTTTCAATTGTTTTTGCTACAATATGGAGGAGGAGAGGAGTGGAATAATGCAAGATATTAGTATTTTTTTAGCGTTTGGAGCTGGGTTCTTATCATTTATATCCCCATGTTGCTTACCGCTTTATCCGGCATTTTTATCATACATAACAGGTATGTCGGTTTCTGAATTGAAAGAAGAAAATGCAATGCTTCGCAAAAGAAGTATGATACATACAGCGTTTTTCTTACTTGGATTTTCGATTATATTTATCGCAATTGGATTTGGTACAAGTTTTATCGGAGGAATTTTTACGGATTATAAAGATTTAATTAGACAGCTAGGTGGTATATTTATCATCGTGTTCGGTCTTATTATTGTCGGTGTATTTAAGCCGAAGTTTTTAATGCAAGATCGTAAATTTACTTTTAAAAACCGTCCGAGTGGTTATTTTGGTTCAGTTCTAATTGGATTAGCATTTGCCGCTGGATGGACACCTTGTACGGGGCCTATATTAGTGTCTGTAATTGGATTAGCTGCAACAAATCCAGAATCGGCAATGATTTATATGATTGCTTACATACTTGGATTTGCGATTCCCTTTTTCGTACTTTCATTCTTTATTACGAAAATGTCTTGGATTAAAAGAAATAGTATGGCGTTCATGAAAGTCGGAGGATACATAATGATCGTTATGGGGATCTTCCTATACTTTAATTGGATGACGAAAATTATCGTATATTTCTCAAGTTTATTTGGTGGATTTACCGGTTTTTAGTATTATTCTGTGAAAATGTTGGAAATACTAACGGAAAAGCATATAATGAAATTATATTTTGCATATAGCCACAAAAAAGGATGAGAAAATATGAACATAGTTTTGTTATCAAGTATCGTTGCTGTTTGTATGGCTGTCGGTGCGATGTTTATTCGTTTAAAAGCAGCTAAGAAACCTGCAACATTGAAAAAAATTATACTTCCGCCATTTTTCATGAGCACAGGAGCATTGATGTATGTTTTTCCTGAATTTCGATTAACTCCAGCAGAAATGTTAGAAGCGATTGTCGTTGGTCTATTTTTCTCCATTTTTCTTATTAAAACATCTAAATTTGAAATACGCGGACAAGAGATTTATTTGAAGCGTTCAAAAGCATTTGTATTTATTTTAATTGGATTACTTGTAGTGCGTATCGTGT
>NZ_JBFUIN010000286.1:0-4044 GCF_056401855.1 Bacillus sp. P4_D3 | reverse complement strand
GTAATGTACTCTGCTAAAGCAATAAAATCGCCTTCATTTTCTCGGTTTTCATCATCACATACGATAACGACTTTTCCTTGTTTTAAATCTTCTAGAGCTTCTTCAATACGATGAAACATTGTACTTCCCCCTTATAGAAATCCGTTTTCTTGTAAAAAGCTTTCGGTCATTGAATCAGTTCCTTTTGCGGGCTTTGAAATAAAGCGTTCAATATATTTTCCAATCATGTCACACTCAATGTTTACGATGTCCCCGGCTTTTTTTTCTCCGATTATAGACTCGCTTACTGTGTGGGGGATGAGTGAAATTGTAATTGAAGATTCGTCTATATCAAATATTGTTAAACTAGTGCCATCAATAGCAACGGATCCTTTATGCAAACAATAGCGTAGTAATTCATCAGAAATTGCTATTTTGTAATAGATGGCATTGTAATGTTGTTTTTTAGTTAAAATCGTACCGATGCCATCGATATGTCCGGTGACGAAATGTCCACCGAATCGTCCGTTCGCAGCCATTGCCCGTTCTAAATTCACTTTGGCACTTGGCTTTAGCATACGAAGTGATGTTGCATTCATTGTTTCAGGCATTGCATCAACAGTGAATGAAGTAGTCGTAAAAGTAGTTACTGTTAAGCAGATGCCGTTAACCGCGATACTATCACCTAGCTTAACATCCGATAAAATTTGATTTGCGCTAATAGTTAGCTTCATTGCTTCACCACTTTGAGTCATGCTTGATATCGTTCCTAACTCTTCTACAATTCCTGTAAACATTCCGTCACCTCGCTTTTTAAGGTTGCAACAATTTTTATATCATTACCAATTTGTTTCATCTCTTGAATTGTTAAGGAAAGTGCATCTTGTAACTTCGAAAAACCAGCTCCGCCAAATAAAGTGGGTGCATCTTTTCCGCCAATTAACTTTGGGCTTATATAGGTCACAATTTCATTAAAACTATTTGTTTTTAAGAAGTTTGCATGTACTGTTTGACCACCTTCAACGAACAGAGAAAGAATTTGTTTCTCCCCGAGTAGGGATAGGACATCTTGTATTTCAATTTGCTTCGTTTTCATTTGGAATACAGCTATATTGTTACATTCATAAGACGCTATTTTCTCTTTATTTACATCCTTACCGACAATAATCCATGTCGGAGCTAAGCTATCTGTTATGACATGAGAAGATGGCGGCGTTCGTAAGTGGGTATCTAAAATAACGCGTATAGGATGTTTACCTCCGTTTGGAATTCGTGTTGTTAAGTGTGGATTATCAGTTATAACTGTATTCACACCGACAAGGATAGCGTCATGCATATGACGATATTGGTGAACATCAGCTCGCGCTTCTTCACCTGTAATCCACTTACTTTCCCCCGTTACAGTCGCTGTTTTTCCATCTAAGCTCATTGCTGTTTTTATTGTTACAAATGGCTGTTTCGTTTTCATATAGTGAAAAAAGTATCGATTTAATAAAGTTGCTTCCGCTTCAAGAACACCAGTAGTCACCTTGATTCCAGCTTCTTCTAATCTCCTTTTTCCATTACCAGAAACGAGTGGATTGCAATCAAGGGTGGCGATTACAACACGCTGGACGCCCTTTTCAATGAGTAATTCACAGCAAGGCGGTGTTTTTCCAAAATGGCTACACGGTTCAAGTGTTACATAAACGGTAGCGCCTTTTGCTCTTTCTCCAGCCATGTGAAGAGCATGAACTTCAGCATGTTCTTCACCGGCACGCATGTGGGCACCCATTCCGACAATGTTGCCATCTTTTACAACAACAGCACCAACCATAGGATTTGGGCTTGTTTGTCCCGATGTTCCTTGTGCTAACTGCAAGGCAATCCTCATATATTCTTGATCTGTCATTCTCGTCACCTCTCCTGAAAAAATCAAAAAACCCCAAGGATATAGAATCCTTGGGGTTTGGGAGACGTGATTTCTAGAAATATAGTTCGAATACGAAAGTATAGGAAAGAAACCTAACGATGACTGATATTTTGGTATAAGAAAAAAACCTAGCAAAATATCGAGTTTTTCAAACGCTAGTCGTATCTTTTTATTTCAGTATAGAAACATAAGTATACAAAATAAAACATATATAAAGAGTCAAAATGAACCTTTAAAAATATGCATACTGAAATAAAAGTGTATTCGCTATATATAATTACTAGAAAACATATCCTTCTCCCATCCAGACTATACTGTCGGCCCTAGAGTTTCACTAGATCCACCGTTTTCGCGTTGAAAACGGGTCACGGACTTAGAAGCTTTCGCTTCATCACCGCCGGTTGGGAATTTCACCCGACCCCGAAGGATGTTGTTTGCTCACATTATAGCACAAAAAAGAAAAAAGCATAGTAAAAAATGTTCGAATGTGAAGAATTGTGTGAAAATATATGCCGATTTGAATGGGGACGAAAGTAATAGAAATGTTGAAAGGGGAAGGGCTGTATAGGCTTTGATCAAAAGAAAAAACATGCACAAATAAATGTGCATGCTCTTTAAATATTTATTCTGCCTCTGGTGCTCTAACAACAGACTCGAATTTTCCTTTATGCGAAGCATCGCAATAAGGCATGTTTTTTGATAAACCACAACGACATAAAGAAAATGCCGGTTTTGCTGGGAATACATTCCCTTGTGAGTCAACTAATTCCACGTCCCCTGTAACGCGAAAAGAGCCATTATCATTTACTTTAATTTGTACTTTTGCCAACGTTATCCCTCCTTTCCAAACGCTTACTCTCATCATATAATTAGGGAGAGTACTTGACAATATAAAAAGAGCACTTTGTTTGAGAGAGAAGAGAGTGTTATAATAGTTTTTATAACTGACTAGAGTAAGGTGACGAAAGATGGATAAAAAATTACAAACACTACAAAATATTGCAAATGAGCGCACATGGGCATCATTTTTGAATGATAATCATCCATATAGTTTACTTCATTGGTCAATCGCAGGTGTAGGACAAGAACCGAAAGACGTTTGGTTACTTCAAGATGAGGTGACTTTTCAAACGACGGAATTCCCAACGCTAGACGAGGCAGTAAAGTGGATTTCTGAAAATATGGAACAAGTTACAGACGTTTTAGCGCAGTAAAAAAASAGGCTTATGCAAGCCTGTTTTTTGTTTCTTTTACATATGTGTTTAAAAATTGATCGATGGCATCTTCGTACTCTTCTTTATTTTCATTATAAGAGCAAGCGTGTGCACCATGTTCTGCAATATAAAGCTGTTTATTATTTTCTTTCGCTTCATAAAGTGATTTCGTCATATCAGATAAAATATAGTCATCGTCTTTACTATGAATAAAGAGAACAGGATTGTTAATGTTTTTTATACAATCAATTGGTGAAACTTCACGAATTGTATAGCCATCACGAACTTTTAAAAAGGCATTTGCTAAAGGCAATAAAGGCCATTTTGGCAAGTGAAACTCAACTTTCAAACGATGCTGTAACTGTCCATAAAAATCAGAGAAAGGACAATCAGCAATATAAAAATCAGCACCATCTTCAACAAGTCCTGCATATTGAAGAAGAGTTGCAGCACCCATAGATTCACCATGAATTCCGAGTGTAATATTCGTTCCGAAACGATCTTTTAGCCAGTCAACTACTGACTTTAAATCATGTTTTTCATAATAGCCATAACTTGTTGTTTTACCACCGGTTTTACCATGACGGCGATGATCATAAATAAATACGTTATATCCTCTATTTAAAAATAAGTTTGCATATTTAACGGAATTGATTTTATTTACGGTCACACCGTGGCAAAAAATCATAAATTTATTGGAATGACCAGCTGGCATGTAATATCCGTGAAGTTCGTATCMGAATTGAGAAGGGATGTGAACCTCTTCTTTTTGAATAGCCTTAAAATCGTCCAAATGAAAATGCTTTTTCGTTTCGCGTTCTAAAACTTCTTCCTCTGTTTTTTTCTTCAAGTACATAACTTTATTTGTAAAGAAAATCCCAATCGCAGTTAGTGCACCTAGTATAGTAAACAATGCTGTAAAAAAACGTTTCATACTTT
>NZ_JBFUIN010000285.1:0-4064 GCF_056401855.1 Bacillus sp. P4_D3 | reverse complement strand
GGCTATATGTTGCAGCGCTATAAAGGACTTGGCGAAATGAATGCCGATCAATTATGGGAAACAACGATGAACCCTGAAACACGTACGTTAATTCGTGTGAAAATTGACGATGCATCAAGAGCTGAGCGCCGAGTTACGACATTGATGGGGGATAAAGTAGAACCTCGCCGTAAATGGATTGAGCGTAATGTACAATTTGGTATGCAAGAAGAAGGAAATATTTTAGAAAATGAAATGATTATGGAGACGGAGGTGGAATAACATGCAGGCAGAGAAGTTTCATGACCTCCCGCTTGAAGACGTGTTAGGTGACCGCTTTGCACGTTATAGTAAATATATTATTCAAGACCGCGCGCTTCCAGATGCGCGTGACGGTTTAAAACCGGTACAAAGACGTATTTTATATTCTATGTATGTAGAAGGAAACGTACATGATAAAGCGTTTCGTAAATCAGCTAAAACAGTAGGTAATGTTATCGGTAATTATCATCCACATGGTGATTCCTCTGTATATGAGGCGATGGTCCGTTTAAGTCAAACTTGGAAAGTACGTAATGTTTTAGTTGAAATGCACGGAAATAACGGTAGTGTTGATGGGGATCCAGCAGCGGCAATGCGTTATACGGAAGCACGTTTATCACCAATCGCATCTGAGTTATTACGTGATCTTGATAAAGAAACAGTAGAATTCGTGTCAAACTTTGATGATACGAGTGAAGAACCTGTTGTATTACCGGCAATGTTCCCGAACTTATTAGTGAACGGATCTACAGGGATTTCCGCTGGTTATGCAACAGAAATTCCACCGCATCATCTTGGAGAAGTAATTGATGCTACAATGATGCGTATCGATCAACCGAATAGTTCTGTGGAGGACTTGTTAACAGTTATTAAAGGACCAGATTTCCCTACAGGTGGTATTATACAAGGGATAGATGGCATTAAAAAAGCGTATGAAACAGGTAAAGGTAAAATTATTATTCGCGGAAAAGCAGAGGTTGAAACGATTCGTGGCGGGAAGCAACAAATCGTTATTACAGAAATTCCGTATGAAGTAAATAAAGCGAATCTTGTTAAGAAAATGGATGAATTACGTATAGATAAAAAGCTAGATGGAATTGCTGAAGTACGTGATGAGACAGATCGTACAGGTCTTCGTATCGTTGTAGAATTAAAAAAAGAAGCGAATGCTGAAGGTATTTTAAATTATTTATATAAAAATACAGATTTACAAATTCCATACAACTTTAATATGGTAGCGATAAATAATCGTCGTCCGACACTTATGACATTACCTAAGATTTTGGATGCATATATTGGGCATCAGAAAGAAGTTGTTACGAGACGTTCACAATATGAATTACGAAAAGCAGAAAATCGTCAACATATTGTAGAAGGTTTAAAGAAAGCATTATCAATTTTAGATGAAGTGATTGAAACGATCCGTGGGTCTAAAGATAAGCGTAATGCGAAAGATAATTTAAGTGCGAAATTTGGATTTACAGAGGCGCAGTCAGAAGCAATTGTTTCACTGCAATTATATCGTTTAACGAATACAGATATTACAGCACTAGAGCAAGAAGCAGCGGAACTTAGTAAGAAAATTATAGAGTTACAGACGATTCTACAAAGTGAAAAAAGACTTTTTCAAGTTATTAAAACAGATTTGAAGAGAGTAAAGAAAACCTATAGTGATAATCGCCGTGCGATAATTGAAGAGGAAATTGAAGAAATTAAAATTGATGTGGAAGTTATGATTCCGCAAGAAGATGTCATCGTTACTGTAACGAAAGAAGGCTATGTGAAACGAACAGGTTGGCGTTCGCATAATGCATCGAACGGGAAATACTTCGGTATGAAAGAGGGTGACATCTTACTTGAGCGTTTCGATACAAACACGACAGAAACCGTTCTTTTATTTACGAACAAAGGAAATTATATTTATCTTCCTGTGTATGAAATGCCAGAAATTCGTTGGAAAGATTTGGGTCAACACGTTGCGAATCTTGTTTCACTCGAGCGAGATGAATCGTTAATTTGGGCAACAGTCGTACCGAATTTTGAAGAAGAAAAACGATTTATCGTATTTGTTACACGAAACGGTATGATTAAGAAAACAGAATTAAACCAATATAAAGTGCAGCGTTATTCACGGGCGTTCGTTGCTGTAAACTTGAAAAAAGATGATGAAGTTGTTGATATATTTGCGACAGATGGGACAAGTGATATTGTTCTTGCAACACATGGTGCATATGCACTTGTATTCAATGAAGAAGAAGTAAGTCCAGTTGGTGTAAGAGCAGCTGGTGTGAAAGCAATTAACTTAAAAGAGGATGACTACGTTGCTTCTGGTAAACCGTTAAATGGTGAAAAAGATCAACTTATTCTCGTTACGCAGCGCGGTGCTGTGAAACGTATAAAGGCATCGGAAATTGAGAAATCAACGAGGGCGAAGCGAGGCCTTGTAATTTTTAAAGAGTTAAAACGTAATCCGTACCGCATTGTCGGTATTGAAATTGTTCGAGATGACGAATTAGTTTACATGAAGACAGAGAAACACATTGTAGAAGAAATTGATCCGAAAGCGTTTCGAAATAAAGACCGGTATAGTAACGGTAGTTTAGTACTAGATGTTAATGATACTGGTGAAGTAATTGAAACGTGGACGAAGAAAAGAACGGAATAAAGGGAGCATCTTGCTATGAATGATAGCAAGATGCTTTTTTCTAAGCAAATCATTATGTATATAAAAATAATCTTGTTATAATAATGAAATGAAATCGTTATCACAAATGGAGGGGCAGCATGAAAAAAATAGGTGTAGGGATTGTAGGATTTGGATTTTCTAGTACAACATTTCACATCCCGTTATTACAAACGATAGAAGAGTATGATATTCGTGCTATTTTATCATCAAAAGAAGAAGTAGTGAAACAAACATTACCAAATGCTGAAGTTGTTGGTACAATTGATGAATTAGTAAACCGAGCTGATATTGACTTAGTCGTCATTACTTCACCGAATACAACTCATTTTCCATATGTAAAAGAAGCGATTGTACACGGTAAGCATGTTGTTGTGGAAAAACCATTCGTTGTTTCAATTGAAGAGGGAGAAGAACTTATTTCATTAGCGAAGCAACATAATGTCGTTTTAAGTGTGTATCACAACCGTCGTCTTGATAATGATTTCTTAACGATAAAGAAATTATTACAAGAAAATAGAATAGGGAATGTATACGCATATGAAGCGCATTTCGATCGTTTCCGCCCACATGTACGTGATCGCTGGAGAGAAAAGAATTTACCAGGTTCAGGAATTTTATATGATTTAGGATCGCATTTAATGGATCAAGCATTATCATTATTCGGGAAACCAGATGCGATAAATGCAGATGTAATAAAACAACGACCAGGTGCAGAAATTGATGATTATTTTCATGTTGTACTTCACTACGGAGTAAAGCGTGTCATTTTACATAGTAGTAGTTTTGTGAAACAAGCTGGACCACATTTTACACTGCATGGCGATAAGGGTTCTATCGTGAAGTATGGTATGGATTCACAGGAAGAACAATTAAAGACTGGAATGAAGCCAGGGGATAATGGTTATGGAGCAGACCCTGAAGAGAATTTTGCTATTTTAGAAACAGAAGAAGAGTTAGTACGTATTCCAACAGAAGTCGGCTGTTATGACATGTATTATAAAGGTGTAAGAGATAGTATTGTAAATGGTGAGAAACCACCTGTAACAGCAGAAGAAGGCTTGGAAGTTATTAGACTTATTCAATTGGCAATTGAAAGTAGTGAAACTGGTAGAGTCATTTCGGTAAAATAAAAAAGACACGATTCAGTGTCTTTTTTTATTTTTGCGGAACAGAAAGTCCGTAAAAGAACATCGTAACTATATCTTGTATATGTTTTTCTCGATCCCCTTCAAGAAGCTGTGCCCCGAAATCATCACCTAATTTAGTGAACATTTGAATGTAAAGTAACATCATTTCTTTTGAAAGGTGTGGATTAATTTCATTTTTGCGCTGTGCTTGTTCTAATATTTCTAAATAC
>NZ_JBFUIN010000284.1:0-4070 GCF_056401855.1 Bacillus sp. P4_D3 | reverse complement strand
GAGAAATCTCCGTCTTTTTATTATGTTGTAGAAGTATTTAATAAGCGATTATATGCTTTATAAGCTGTGACAACTGCGATAAATGATCCAATTAAAAATAACGCTGAGCCGCCGAATGTAAATAACCGACCGATGTATGTTTCTCTAGCTTCTTCTATTTCTTCTTGTAATTGTGTATTCATATTTACCACCCCGCAAAATATAGGCATTTAGTTGTAGTTTATGTAAAATGCCTAAAAAGTGTGAAATGGTAGTAAAAAAACTCGGTCTGAACCGAGTTTTTTATAGTCCGATATAAGGAGATGGATCGACAGCGTTTGTCTTACCGACATTCCATTCTCCAAGGTGAAGTTCGAAGTGTAAATGTTGTCCGAAAGATTGGCCAGTATTTCCCATAAACCCAAGTTGATCACCTTGTTTTACAGTTTGTCCATTAGATACAGAACGGCTACTCATATGTGCATATACAGTTGTATATGTTTTTCCGTTTATACGGTGAGATAAGTATACAACGTTTCCGTAACTAGATGATAATTCTGAACGGATAACGACGCCATCTGCAGCAGCCATGATTGGCACTGTCCCTGAAGCGGCAATATCGATTCCTTTATGGTTATCTAAAGAACGTGTACCAAATCCTGAAGTTTTCGATCCAGCTGCTGGTTTAATAAATCCACCTTTGTTCGTATCTTGTGGTGTTGGTGCGGATTGTGTGCTTTCTTTAGCAGAAGCGGCGGCTTGTTTTTTTGCTTCCTCAGCCTTGCGTGCCTCTTCAACTTTACGCGCTTCTTCTGCACGTTTTTCTTCTTCAATTGCTTTTTGAACAGCTTGACGCTGGTTTTCTAAAATGCCTTTTGACTCTTCTAATCCTTCAATCTCAGAATCTACTTTTGCTACTTTCGTATGCAGATCGCTAATAAAAGTTTGTTGCTGTTGTTGGTTATTTTGTAACTCTTGTTGTTTTTGTACTAATTTTTGCTCGGATTCTTTCAGTTGTTGCTCTTTTTTCTCAACAGCTTCTTTTTCTGTCGTCACAGCATTTTGATCACTTGTTTGCTTTTTCACAATATCTGTATCGTTATTTAAAATTAAACTTACAGAATACATATTATCAACAAGATCGGCAATATTTGCAGAACTTGTTATTACTTCTGTAATGATACTCGTACGAGGCTTTTCTTGCATAGATTGTAGTCGTTGTTTAATAACTTCCTGCCGTGTATCTATGTTCGTTTGTAATTGCTCTATATGTTTCTTTTTTTCAGTAATAACTTGTTGTGTGTTGCTAATTTCTTTTTTTGTATCGTTTAATTCAGCTTCGTTTTTATTAATAGAAGTAGTTAATTCGTCGATTTTCTTTTGTAATTCCTGGATTTCTTTTTCTATTTGTTCTTTCTCAGCTGATTTATTTTGTAAGTCATTTTGTTTGCCTTCTAATTCGGATTGAATATTAGATAATTTATTTTCATTCGTTTCAGCGTATACGGGTGAAAGTAACGGGGAAACGAAAATCGTTCCAGCTGCTAAAACACTAAATGCTGCAAATTTCTTTTTCATTGTTGTCTTGCTCCTTTCCCTATGAATGTATATATCATAAGAAGAAGAAGGGTGTCTATCGTTGTAATCATAATGTAAAGAAAACTTTATAAATTTGCTAAGTTTTGTCGGAATTTAGTATCTTTTCGTAGTGTTTGTCATAAAGTGAAATTTTTGCATGCATACAAAAATGCACCATTTTCTATTTTGTTCTAAAAAAAACATGGAAAATGATGGAGTTTTCGATGGTGAAACATTACTTTAAAAACCTATAAATCACTAGTGAGGAATCGTTCTCATGTTAGGTTTTCTGACATGGGTTTTATTTTTGTCAAGAAAATTATTTGCATTCGGGCAAACTTATTTTGTTGTCAGATTTTAAGTTTTGATTTATGATTTTTAACAGGGACAAAATGTAGTGAATTGTCGAATAATATGTAATACTCTTAATTTCATGTTTTATAGAAATAGAATGAGAGATAGAGTGACACATCGAAGAGGGGGTTACAACAAATATGAAAAGAATAGGACTTGCATGGCAAATTTTAATAGGACTTGCGCTTGGTATTGCAGTTGGGGCGATTTTCTTTGGCAATCCGGCAGTGGTTGATTATTTAAAACCAATTGGTGATATTTTCATTCGATTAATTAAGATGATCGTTGTACCAATTGTTGTAGCAAGTATCGTTGTTGGTGTTGCTGGTGTTGGCGATGTTAAGAAGTTAGGCCGACTAGGCGGAAAAACAATTCTTTACTTTGAAATTATTACAACACTTGCAATTGTTGTTGGTCTATTAATAGCGAACATTTTCCAACCTGGAAAAGGCGTTGATATGGATAAATTAACAAAGACTGATATTTCTAAATATGCAGAAACAACAGCTCAAGTACAAAGTCATTCGTTTGCGGATACGTTTGTAAATATTGTTCCGACGAACATTATGAAATCATTAGCTGAAGGTGATATGCTTGCTATTATCTTCTTCTCAGTATTATTTGGTTTAGGTGTAGCAGCAATTGGTGAGCGTGGTAAACCAGTGCTACAATTTTTCCAAGGTGTAGCAGATGCAATGTTTTATGTAACGAACCAAGTTATGAAGTTTGCACCATTTGGTGTATTCGCATTAATTGGTGTTACAGTTTCTACATTCGGATTAGCTTCATTAATTCCATTAGGGAAATTACTCATTGTAGTATACGGAGCAATGATCTTCTTCGTTGTGGTCGTATTAGGGCTTACAGCGAAAATATTCGGTATTAACATTTTCCAATTCTTTAAAATTTTAAAAGACGAGCTGATCTTAGCGTATTCTACAGCAAGTTCAGAAACGGTTTTACCGAAAATTATGGAAAAAATGGAGAAATTCGGTTGTCCGAAAGCAATTACATCTTTCGTTATTCCAACAGGTTATTCATTTAACTTAGATGGATCAACGTTATATCAAGCAATTGCGGCAATTTTCTTAGCGCAAATGTACGGTATTGAATTATCCATTACACAACAAATTACATTATTACTTGTATTAATGGTTACATCAAAAGGTATCGCGGGTGTACCGGGCGTATCATTCGTTGTATTATTAGCAACACTTGGTACAGTAGGTATTCCAGCTGAAGGTTTAGCATTTATTGCAGGTATTGACCGTATTCTAGATATGGCTCGTACGGCAGTTAACGTTGTAGGTAACTCTTTAGCGGCTGTAGTTATGTCTAAGTGGGAAGGTCAATATGACGCTGAAAAAGGACAAGCCTATTTAAAAGAGATATCTGAAAAGGGTCAAGCGGCTTAATTATGATTTGAAAAGCTCTCACATATTATGTGAGAGCTTTTCTGTATGTAGAAGAGGAGAGAAAGTTATGAAATGTAAGTACGGTGATGGTTCTACGTGGAAGCGATTAATAGAGAAGACATACACAGTAAAACAAGTTGAAGCAGGTATGTTAGGAATATTGGATATAAAAAAGGTGAGAGAGCCTAGTTATAAAGAATACAATAGTAAAGAGCTTTGCATTGCAGGTGATGGGTATACATGGATGCAATATTTTATAAACGGCAAAAACTTTGCAATTACAGCTATGTTAGACAATCAAAAACAATTAGTGCAATATTATATCGATGTGACGAAAGAATTTAAAATAGACGATCGTGGTTTACCTTATTTTGATGATTTATATTTAGATGTAGTATTGTTACCGAACGGTGAGGTCTATGTACTGGATGAAGACGAGTTAGAGGATGCTTACAAAATTGGTGAAGTTACAAAGGAAGAATATGAGTTAGCATGGAATACAACAAAATGGATTATCGCGACGATAAAAAATAGAAAATTTTATTGGATCTCAATATTGGATAAAGATGTAGTATTGTTACCGAACGGTGAGGTCTATGTACTGGATGAAGACGAGTTAGAGGATGCTTACAAAATTGGTGAAGTTACAAAGGAAGAATATGAGTTAGCATGGAATACAACAAAATGGATTATCGCGACGATAAAAAATAGAAAATTTTATTGGATCTCAATATTGGATAAAGA
>NZ_JBFUIN010000283.1:0-4093 GCF_056401855.1 Bacillus sp. P4_D3 | reverse complement strand
AAGAAGCACCAAGGAAAAATCATCGTCATCGAATCGAGCATGCAGGAGTTTCAACCCCAGATTTACAAGAAAGAATGAAACAACTGGAAGTCATCCCTATTCCAAATCCACCATTTCCATATGAATATGGCGAGATATATGCTCACAATTATGGTGAACGTGTGAATTATATGTACGCTGCTCGTGACTATATAGATAAAGGTATTATTGCAGCAGGTAGTTCAGATGCACCGGTTACGGATTATAATCCTTTATTAGGAATTCATACTGCAGTTAATAGAAAAAGCCAATTTGGAGTCGAAATTGGCACGAATCAATCCATTAGTGTACTAGAAGCGATTAAACTTTACACATGGAATGGCGCTTATGCAAGTTTTGAAGAGGATATAAAAGGTAGCTTAGAAGTAGGGAAATTAGCCGATTTAGTTATTTTAAGTGAAAGTATTTTAAAGGCTGAACCAGACCGTATTAAGGATTTGAAAGTGGAGACAACGATTATTGATGGAGAAATTGTCTATCAAAAAGAGAATGATTTAATGATGAAAAATTAGATTTAGGCAAAAGAGGGGGCAATTATAGTACTTCGCATTATTTTATACATCAATTAAAAAACGAAATAGCCCCTCTTATTAGATGGGAGAGAGTATCTGGCTATGCATAAAAGTGGTCAGATCCTTTTTTGTAAAAAGAGACAGAAAATTTAAAATTTTAAAAGTTGACAAATCCTTTTATGATAGCGGTTCTTAATCCATAAAAATTCAAACCATGAAATAGGAGGTCGAGCATATTTTGAAATATATTAAACTCTTACTCTTAATCCCTTTTATAGGGTGTGTTGGATTCTTGCCATTTGCAAATAGAATTGAGCCTTACGTATTAGGAATGCCTTTTCTTTTATTTTGGATTGTATTTTGGATGGTACTTTCCTCAATTATTTTAACCATTGTTTATAAGCTTGATCCCGATAATAAAGGGAGTGAGACAGAATGAATATATCATTATTTATTATTTTTATTTTCTTAATCCTATCTCTTTGTTTAGGGATAGCAGCAAGAAAAGGAAAAAAGATGAATTTGCAGCAATTTTCAGTTGGTGACAGAGGTTTTGGAACCTTGTTCGTATTCCTATTAATAGCTGGAGAGGTTTATACGACTTTTACTTTTCTAGGGGGAAGTGGTTGGGCGTATTCCAAAGGTGCTGCTGCATATTATGTGCCCACGTATATATTTTTAGCATATATAATATCTTATTGGATTGCCCCTAAAATTTGGAGATACGGTAAAGAACATGGTATTATTTCACAACCTGACTATTTTGCATCTAAATACGATAGTCGTGCAATGGGGGTTATAGTAGCTATTGTGGGAAGTTTAGCCCTTATACCATATATTTGTATACAAATGAAAGGGTTAGGGATCATTGTTTCAGAGGCTTCTTTTGGAGTTATTTCACCAATAGTTGCAAGTATTATAGGCGCAATAGTTATTACAACATATGTAATAATCTCGGGTATTCATGGCTCAGCTTGGACAGCTGTGATTAAAGATATTATGATTTTGGGAGTAGTTATTTTTTTAGGCCTATACATTCCTAGCCACTATTTTGGTGGAATTGAGCAAATGTTTAAGTCTGTTGAGGCTGTTAAACCT
This sequence comes from Bacillus sp. P4_D3, assembly GCF_056401855.1. NCBI lineage: Bacteria > Bacillati > Bacillota > Bacilli > Caryophanales > Bacillaceae > Bacillus > Bacillus sp. P4_D3. Next base: position 2,444 of record NZ_JBFUIN010000283.1, on the reverse strand, counting down.
GAAGTGTTAACGTTAGCCGATCAGGGACTAAGTGTACCGTGGTTTATCTCTACTATCCTTTTAAATGCAATATCTTTCTATTTATTACCGACTTCTTTCTCTGTGGTTTTCTCAGCAAATGGTGAAAAAGCACTTCGTAAAAATGCAATTACCCTACCTTTATACACTATATTATTACTGTTTGTTTTCTTTATTGGCTTTTCAGCTATTGTAAAAATTCCTGGTTTACAAGGAGCTGATGGAGATCTTTCTCTTTTAAGATTATCTATTCAAACATTTGATCCTTGGGTCATTGGAATAGTTGGAGCAGCTGGTTTACTAACGGCTTTAGTACCAGCATCCGTTATGTTAATGTCTGCATCTGTTGGCTTAACAAAAGGGATTTACAATGTTATTTTTCCAAAAGCTACCGAAAAACAACAATTAGTAGCCTCAAAATTGTTCATCATTATCCTTTCTTTGACTGCTTTAATTTTCACAGTGTTTGGCGGGACAGCACTTGCAATGTTAAATATCATGTCATACAGTCTTATCGCACAATTGGCACCTGCATTATTCCTTAGTTTTTCCAAAAAAAATTATATTAATAAATATGGTGCAATGACTGGAATTATTACAGGAGTGCTCCTTGTATTGTATGCTACGATTTTTAATATAAAAGTCGCAACCTTTTTTCCAACAGTCCCACACACTATTAACGACATTAGTACAGGAGCGATAGTATTATTTATTAATATCGTAATAACTATTATTGTAAGCTTAGCTTCAAAAAACATACCGGTTCAAAAGGGGGCTACCACATCAACATTAAGCTAAAATAATTTTATATCTATATAACGAGAAAAATGTTATTTTTTTGAAAATTCACAGAAAGGATGACGTTTTTTATGAATTTTTCGATTCAAAATGAAATTTGAAAAAGATCAAAACTACCTGTTCTCTACGGTTTATTGGAGGCAGGTAGTTTTATTTTTCTCGAATTTACATAGTTGTAATAGATAGTTGAACTATTGTGAAAAGAGGGGGATGAATCGAATTATTCCTTATTTTGATCACTCATATTCGCTTCTCTAATTTCAGGAGTAAGCGAATATGATACGGTCACATTGAAATTACATTCTAAAGATGATCGGGAAAGTGTTGGGAAAGAAGCAGTAGCACGTATAAATGAAATTAAATCGCCTAAATTTGAACATGAATTCAAAGCTCCAGAGGATGGAAACGAGTTTATGGGGGATTTAGACGAGTCTACGAATATGATGAAAATGGTCTTTGGCGGAATTGCTGGAATTTCGTTATTAGTTGGTGGCATCGGTGTTATGAATATAATGCTTGTATCTGTAACAGAACGTACTCGTGAAATTGGCATCCGAAAAGCGCTTGGTGCAACGCGTAGTAAAGTATTAATGCAGTTTCTTATTGAATCTTGCATTTTAACAGCACTAGGTGGCTTAATTGGATTTATGCTTGGCGTATTCTTTGCGTGGTTAATTGTGATATTCGCAGAATAGCCATTTATTGTTTCAGTAAATTTAGGACTGATTTCGGTTGGAATATCTATGTTTATCGGTATTGTATTTGGTATACTACCGGCAAATAAAGCAGCAAAATTAGATCCGATTGAATGTTTGCGATATGAATAAGAAGGGAAGAGAATATAACTTTTGTTATGTTCTCTTTTTATTTTCATACAAAACTCTTTCTCAGCTTATCGTATCCAAATTTGAACGTAAGCATTTCGTAAGGAATGGATAAGAAAAAAGAGAGATTTATCATATAGGATTAGAGTATAACTTGATGTGAAGGGGGAAGAAATTAACTTAAATAATCAATTAGATAATGGAGTATTGCAAGAAATAGTAGTGATTTTTTGGCACAACATGTATGTCAAAAAGTGAAAGTTACAGGTTGTTAGGAACGAAATTATCAGTACTTAAAATAGAGGCATTATATTGTTAGTGAAGAAAAGGGTTGTACGAATGAATCATCAATACGATATTAATAGAGGAGAGAGAGTCTTATGAAAAAATGTAATTCAATTAAGTTAGCAAGTTTGTCAGTTCTATTAGCAGGTACTACTCTATTCACACCAGGTTTTACTGTGAAAGCAGAGTCAGTACAAAATATATCAAGTCCGTCACAATCACATGATCAAAAGAATCGGAATGGTTGGAAACAAGTAATGCAGGAATCAGTACAGCTTGGAACACCAGGGGTATTAGCTAAGACGTTTAACAACGGAAAAACTAGTAGTTATACAGCTGGCGTGGCAGAATTAAGTACAAAGCAACCGATGAAATCGGAATATCGCTTTCGGATTGGTAGTGTGACGAAGACTTTTACTGCCACGACTGTTCTTCAATTAGTAGGAGAAAATCGTATACAACTTGACGATCCAATTGAAAAGTGGCTACCGGATCTCATTCAAGGAGATGGGTATGATG
>NZ_JBFUIN010000282.1:0-4097 GCF_056401855.1 Bacillus sp. P4_D3 | reverse complement strand
TGATGAAGTGGTACGCAGAACTCAATAGAATCAATGTTTTATATATTTACACTATTCTAAATATAAAAACTTTAAAAAAATAGTATGTTAGCGTTTTCATAACTTTTAAGTTATGCTAGAATAAGGACATAAGTTATTAATTATTTAAAAAAGAAAAAAGAATTCCTTTTTTCTGTTAATTATAAGGGGGCATTTCATTATGCGTATTGGGGTACCAGCAGAAATTAAAAACAACGAAAACCGTGTGGCAATGACACCAGCAGGTGTTGTACATTTAGTTCGTAACAATCACGAAGTATTCATTCAAAAGGATGCAGGTGTAGGATCTGGTTTCACAGATGCTCAGTATGTTGAAGCGGGAGCAAAAATTGTTGATACAGCTGAAGAAGCTTGGAACATGGAAATGGTTATGAAAGTTAAGGAACCAGTTGAAAGCGAATACAAACACTTCAGTGAAGGTTTAATCTTATTCACATACTTACACTTAGCTCCAGAACCAGAATTAACAAAAGCGTTAATTGAAAAGAAAGTTGTTGCTATCGCATATGAAACAGTACAATTAGAAAACCGTTCATTACCATTACTTGCACCTATGAGTGAAGTAGCTGGTCGTATGGCTGCACAAATCGGTGCGCAATTCCTTGAGAAAAACAAAGGCGGTAAAGGTATCTTACTTGCAGGTGTTCCAGGAGTTAAACGCGGTAAAGTAACAATTATCGGTGGTGGACAAGCTGGTACAAATGCTGCTAAAATTGCAGTTGGACTAGGTGCGGATGTAACAATCATCGACTTAAGTGCAGAACGTCTTCGTCAATTAGATGACATTTTCGGAAACCAAGTAAAAACTTTAATGTCTAATCCTTACAATATTGCAGAAGCTGTAARAGAATCTGATCTTGTAATCGGTGCAGTATTAATCCCAGGTGCAAAAGCGCCAAAACTTGTAACAGAAGAAATGATTCAATCAATGGAACAAGGTTCTGTTGTTGTAGATATCGCGATTGACCAAGGTGGTATTTTCGAAACAACTGACCGTATTACAACTCATGAYAACCCAACTTATGAAAAACACGGCGTTGTTCACTATGCAGTTGCAAATATGCCAGGTGCAGTTCCACGTACATCAACTCTTGCATTAACAAACGTAACAGTACCATATGCAGTACAAATTGCTAACAAAGGCTACAAAGAAGCTTGCCTAGGCAACTCTGCATTATTAAAAGGTATTAACACATTAGAAGGCTACGTAACATTCGAAGCAGTTGCAGAAGCTCACGGTGTAGAGTACAAAGGTGCTAAAGAATTATTAGAAGCAGAAACAGTATCTTGCTAATAGAAGCATTATACAAAACAAAATCGAACAATATATAAAACAACATGATAAGAGCTAAGAGATAATACCTCTTAGCTCTTCTTGGTAAAAGGGGGCATTCATCGTGGCCAACCTATTCAAAAAGAAATCCGTTACGCAATTGTTAGGGGAAAGTAAAAGTAAAACTTTGACGAAAACGCTAGGGGCATTTGACCTAACAATGCTAGGGATTGGTGCGATAATTGGTACAGGAGTTCTAGTATTAACGGGATTAGTAGCAGCAAGAGATGCTGGTCCAGCAGTTATTTTTTCATTCATGATTGCAGCAATTGTTTGTGGATTTGCAGCTTTATGTTATGCAGAGGTTGCATCTGCACTTCCTGTTTCAGGTAGTGTGTACACATATTCATATGCAACAATTGGTGAGTTTGTTGCCCATTTAATGGGGTGGACATTGCTATCCGTATATGTCGTAACGACTGCCGCAGTAGCTGGTGGATGGACGGGTTATTTCAATAACTTAGTGAGTGGATTAGGAATTGAAATTCCAAAAGCATTGTTAACGATTCCATCGCAAGGTGGTATGGTGAACTTACCAGCAGTTATCGTTACGTTGGTGATAACTTGGTTATTATCACGAGGTACAAAGGAAAGTAAGCGTGTAAATAACATAATGGTATTAATTAAAATTGGTATTGTTGTTTTATTCATTGCAGTTGGTGTATTCTACGTGAAACCAGAAAACTGGATACCATTTGCACCGTACGGCTTAAGTGGAGTCTTCGCCGGAGGAGCAGCAGTATTCTTCGCTTTCTTAGGATTTGATGCATTAGCAACTTCTGCTGAAGAAGTAAAAAATCCGCAGCGTGATCTACCGATTGGTATTATTGCTTCATTAGTCATTTGTACAATCATTTATGTTGTAGTTTGTCTCGTTATGACAGGTATGGTTTCTTACAAGGAATTAGATGTACCTGAAGCGATGGCCTATGTACTAGAAGTTGTAGGACAAGATAAAGTGGCTGGTGTAATTGCTATTGGAGCTGTAATTGGTATTATGGCTGTAATTTTCGCATACATCTACGCTACGACACGTGTATTCTTCGCGATGAGCCGTGACGGTTTATTGCCAAAATCTTTCGCGAAAATTAACAAGAAGACAGAAGCACCAACATTTTCAGTTTGGTTAACAGGAATTGGTAGTGCTGTAATTGCTGGATTTATCGATTTAAAAGAATTGTCGAATTTAGCGAATATTGGAGCGTTATTAACATTCGCGATGGTTGGTGTAACTGTCATCATTCTTCGTAAAACGCATCCGAAATTACAACGTGGATTTATGGTACCACTTGTACCAATCTTACCGATTATTTCAGTTGCATGCTGTCTATTCTTAATGGTAAATCTACCGTTAAAAACATGGATATACTTCGGTGTTTGGTTGGCAATTGGAGTAGTTGTATACTTTGTATATTCGAAAAAACATAGTCATCTAAAAGAAGATGAAAGTTCGCAGGATAATTTAGAAGAAGCTAATTAAAGGGATATAAAGTTAGTAAGCCTTGTGCGTCTAGGGAGCGCGCAAGGCTTTTTCTTTTGGGGAAATAAAGGAGACCAATGTTATGTTGTCGAATTTTTATGTCGGAATATAAGAAGGGGTGGAAAGATGGAGACGAAAGTTGTCGTTGGAGCAGAGGGATATAATAATAACCCAGGTTGGTTACATACGAATGAAGAAGAATTAAATTTATTAAAAAGAGAAACGTGGCTTAATAAATTTCAGCCTAATTCTTTATCAGTAATTTTGGCTGAACACGTATGGGAGCATTTATCGTATGAAGAAGGTATAGAAGCAGCTAAAATATGCTATGAATTTTTACAAGATGATGGTTACATTCGTTGTGCGGTACCAGATGCATTTTTTCCAAATGAAGAATATCAGCAAGGTGTGCAAGTAGGAGGGCCAGGTCCATTAGATCATCCGGCTGCAAGTCATAAAATTGTACATAACTATAAAACGATTGTATCTATGTTTGAAGTAGCGGGTTTTCAAGTAAAGTTGCTAGAGTATTGCGATGAAAATGGAGAATTTCAGTATAATGATTGGAATGAGCAAGGAGGTTTTATTTATCGATCGAAACGTTTTGATTATAGAAATCAGGATGGTAAATTAGGATTCGCTTCGTTAATTGTGGATGCAGTGAAAGTTAATAAATAAGAAAAGGATGTGCGATAGCTTTCGTGCATCCTTTTTGTATGAAGAGCATGATAGATGCGGAGAATATTTATGTGTTTATTTTGAAACGTGAACGAAATTGTCAAAAAAATCTTACGGATTTTATTGACACATATGAACAGACGCTCATATAATAAGAGTATAAGATATATGAATGATTGTTCATATGTTCAATTAAAGAGGTGAGCTATAATGGCTGGAAATAAAATAGAAACGCAACAGGAAGCATGTTCTCAAACGGTAATTCATGAGGAAATCGTGGATCAAGTAAAACAAACAATTCCGACTGATGAAAGTTTAAGTAAAGTAGCAGAATTATTTAAAGTATTAGGTGACCGTACACGTACGAGAATATTACATGCATTATTTGAAGCTGAAATGTGTGTTTGTGATTTAGCTTATTTATTAGGAATGACGCAATCTTCAATCTCACATCAGCTTCGTGTATTAAAGCAAGCAAAGCTTGTAAAGAACCGTAAAGAAGGAAAGGTAGTTTATTATTCATTAGCTGATCAACACGTAATTCATATCTTCGAGCAAGCGTTTGAA
>NZ_JBFUIN010000281.1:0-4111 GCF_056401855.1 Bacillus sp. P4_D3 | reverse complement strand
CTTTCTACATTATTCATCGCATTACTACCAACCTATGAACAAATTGGTGTATGGGCACCAATACTACTTTTAGTTGCTCGAATGATTCAAGGCTTCTCTACAGGCGGCGAATATTCAGGAGCAATGGTTTATATCGCAGAATCTTCTCCAGATAAAAAGCGTGGTATACTCGGTAGTGGTCTTGAAATTGGAACACTCTCAGGTTACATTGCTGCCTCGGTAATTGTTACCATTTTAACGTTATTATTAACAGATGAGCAAATGCTCAGCTGGGGATGGCGTATTCCTTTCTTAATTGCTGCACCAATTGGTTTGGTCGGTTTATATTTACGACGTCATTTAGATGAATCTCCAATCTTTCAAGAGATGGAAAAAGCACAAGAGGAATCTGAAGACAACGAACAATTTTCATTTATGGATATATTAAAATATCACAAAAAAGACTTCTTATTAAGCACAGTAATTGTTGCCTTCTTTAACATTACAAACTATATGATCCTTTCGTATATTCCTTCTTATCTAACACAAGTACTAAAAGTCAAAGAAACAACTGGCTTATTAATTATTTCAATTACGATGGCACTTATGATTCCACTGGCACTTTATTTCGGTAAATTAAGTGATAAAGTAGGTAATAAACGCGTAGTACAAATTGGTTTACTTGGTTTAGCATTATGTTCAATTCCAGCATTTTTATTAATTGGTAACGGACATATTGTAGCCATGTTTGCGGGTATTTTCGTCTTAGGTTTCTTCCTTAGTGTTTATGAAGGAACATTGCCTTCGTTATTACCAGCACTCTTTTTCACCGATGTACGTTATCGTGCACTTTCTATCTCCTTTAATATTTCTGTATCTATATTCGGTGGTACAACGCCGCTTGTATGTTCATACTTAGTTCATGCGACTGGTAATCCACTGGCACCAGCATTTTATTTAACAGGTGTAAGTGTAATTGGATTAGTTGTATTTAGTGTACTGTTTGTTACAACATCAGGACGTGCATTAAAAGGATCTTATCCTACCGTAGAATCGAAGAAAGAAGCACATCAAATCGCTAAAGAGGATCCTGAAGAAACACTTTGGTGGCATGAAGAATCTTTAGAAATTGAAGCAGGAAAAAAAGCATAATTTGTGAAAAGCAACGTGGACTTTTATACAAAAAGACTCCTAGTTTAATAGGAGTCTTTTTGTATACATTATTTTCTCTTCTTCTTCAAACTCTTCTGATAAGCATAAAGCTTATGAACCTCTTCCTTAAATTCATGCAAAAGCACAGCATTTTCACTGTTTGAATAACGTACTGCATTATAAGCATCTATAATGATATGACTCTGAATATTTACCTCTTCTTCATGATTTACTCTTTCTAGCCAAGCTTCAACAGTTTCTCCTCGTTCACGATTTAAAGGAGGGAATAGTTTACTCTCAAGTTTGAAAATTTCTTTTCGAATCTCATTATGTGGTGGGTTATTTCGCTTCATACGTTTTTGGCTAATTCCTTCTTTATCAGTAATGATTGTAGATTCGAAGACTGGTATATTTGGTAAACTTAAATATTTTCGTTTTTTTACTATTTTCCTTACGACATAAATAGCAATGACTGTACAGACTATTATTGTAGCGCTATTTATGAGTATCGGGTCAAAATCAGGAAGTTTTTTAGCGTCTTCAATTCGAGGGTTTAAGAGATGCCCTTTATTTGCCCAAACTCCTTCGGTATCTTTCATTTCAGCTGCTTTAATTAATGGCATTAAAGCATAGCCGACTCCTAATGCGATAAATTCTGTCATAAAACCAAACATAAGTCGAATAAAAGGGAACACTTGAACAATTAATAGACTCATTACACCAATCGTAATAATAGAAGCAAAACGTAATAGTTGTTGTTTACGATTTGCCCCGGTTAGCCAAAATGTAATCATTAAGTGTAAGGCTAACATTAATAATTTCCATAATGGTGGAAATGGTGTATAAAATATAGCTGTAACGACAAACCATACAATACCGCCTAACGATTTTTGAACCGGATATCCAGGTCCGACCGCGTGTACGATAAAGAAAAATAGTGGTAATATAATTGTGCCAAAAAGAGAAAACGGTAKAAATAAAGAAAAACCGACTATTTGAATAACTAAAAGTATTACGAATCCTGTTGTTTTTTTCTTCATTAGTTTATGAATAAGAAATACTCCTACATAACCGGTCGCTAAAAATATAGCAATACCAATGAGTTCATCTCTTTCCGTTAATAATGAAAGAAGGAGGAGCAGAATAAAGTCATTAACGTGATAGAGCCAAGTTTTCAACTGGTTCCACCATCCCTTCATTATTAATGAGAAACGTAGGCTGAGATAGAAGAGGAAGCGCATTCTTCTGCAAACCAATGTATATCATTGTAGACGAGCGTTCTCTTTTTCTCGTTACATAGTGAAGAAATCCTTGTTTCGGAAGAAGCGTACTATCATCTGAAATACGTGCCAATTCCTCTAATGCCTTCCCGTAATGCGCTTGTCCTTCGTTTAATGGTAAATGCAATGCACCAGCTTCTGCTAAAACACTAATAAATAACTCAAACGGAATTTGATGCTTCGTTGCGAATTGACAAATGTATGTGGTAAATGAAATAAGGTCTTCTACATTTTCTTTCCAACCAAACCCACGATCAGCAGCTAAAGAAAGACAAATCGTCCAACTATAATTTTTTACAGGTTCATATTGCTTCGCTTGTAACGCCTGCATTTTAGMAGATGCTTTCCAATGAATAGAGCGGAAAGATTCACGTTCATATCGTTTAACACCGATAATGGATGTTTCATCATTGTAAAAAGAGAAATTTGTTCGATACGAACCTGTTAATAGTTGCTGAAGTTCTTGTAAACCAGCTACTTCTTTAGGAGTAGGGTATACAATAATTTCAGTCTTTAATTTATCGAAAACRGGTAAATGTACAGTTAAAAGATGAAAAGGATCTTTTAAAACACATTCAAACTGTTCAATTTGAAAGACACCACGCTTCGTTGCGGTTAATGTTAAATCCCATTTTTGTGCTGAATGAGCAGGTTGTGAAAATGGGAAAGAAAATAACGTTTTTGATATTTGTTCAATCCCTTGATCTTTATGCGGTATAAGGGACGAATTTAAATGAAAGTAACAAACACCGTTAACGAGTGGTATATTTGCCCCATTTTTTAAATGAATAAAAAACTGTCCGGATTCATCAGGGAAAAGCCGAGTTGTTTGTTTTTCATTTATAACTTGAAATCTTTTTTCTATGTAAGCGACATATTTATAAATKAAAATCKCAAATAAATAGTAGAAGAAAAAGAGAAACATAATAATTCGTTGCGGTAGAAAAAACGTAAATAGTAAAGCGATGGGCACAGTTAATTGAATAATGTGGATTTGAAAAAATAAAGGTACAGTTACAACGCGCTGTCCATTCATGCTTGCTCAATCTCCACTGGTACGTCAACTTCTTTTAAAATCCTTTGCATTAATTCATTTTTTGTCGTACGTAAAGCTCCTTCCATTGACAAGACGATACGGTGATTCCAAACAGAAGGAACTAAAAATTGTATATCTTCGGGCGTGCAATATTCTCTGCCGCGTAAAAAGGCTAATGCTTGAACAGCACGTACTAAAGCTAATGTAGCACGTGGGCTTACACCATTGGCAATGTAATCATGATTTCTTGTAGCGTGAGCAAGTTTAATAATATAGTGTTCTAACGGTTCTGATACGAAAATTTCTTTCACTTGTTGCTGCGCTTCTAAAATGTCCTCTAAAGAAATGACAGATGTGACGCTTTCTAAAGGTGCATTGTTACGAAAACGGCGCATCATTTTTAATTCATCTTCAGGAGACGGATAACCAATTGAAATCGTCATTAAAAAACGATCAAGTTGTGCATCTGGAAGCGGGAAAGTTCCTTGTGATTCAATCGGGTTTTGCGTCGCAATAACAAAGAATGGTTTCGGAAGAGGAGTAGACTGCTTTTCAAGCGTTACTTGTCGTTCTTCCATCGCTTCTAACAAACTAGATTGTGTTCTCGGCATCGCGCGGTTAATTTCATCTGCAAGTAGTATATTTGTCATGACTGGTCCAAGTC
>NZ_JBFUIN010000280.1:0-4122 GCF_056401855.1 Bacillus sp. P4_D3 | reverse complement strand
CTAATTATGTGAATTATCATACGTTACCTTCTTTATTGGAGGAGACACCAACAGGAAACGAGCAATATTATAAAGGTATATTAGCATCAATAAGAAGACTTCTTGTTTTTTGTGAAGAAGGACTTGATGCATGTTTTGTTTTGTTGAATGGCCAACCATTTCGAAAGACCGCAGCTGAAAAAGTTTTATATAAGATTTACCATCAAGTAATTGCAGAGTTTTTTTCGCCAAAGAATGATCATTGGTATGAAAATAGTCGTTCTGCTTATACAGGGAAAAATTCTATTGTTTTTCAGCAAATCCCTCCTGTATCTATAGAACGAGTGATGAAGGAGTTAGAAGGGAAATTTCAATTGATGCGTGAAGAACTAGAATATTATGAGACAGATTACCAAACAAAAATGTTGCACAAATATTAATTAAGGAAAAGAAGCTAAGGACACTTAGCTTCTTTTCCTTTTGTACAGTTATATAAGGGATTTTCATTGAATATATTTAAGTGGATAGCAATAAGGAGGTGTAACATGAGTCAGCAAGGTGTATTTACAGATTACTTTCATGAAGTAGAAAGTTGGTGTGAAAGTGTTCTTCACGTATTAGATAGCCGTGCAATGGAAGTGTATGATGTCCATATGCTTGCTTATAAAATTCAGACGTTATTAGAGCGTATGAAAGAGCATGAATACGACACAGATGCCGAGTTTATGTACGAAATAAGTGAGGATGTAGAACATATTCAACACCATTTACAGGAAGTATTTATGCAAGAAGGAGAGGAATATGAACTATGTGAAAGAGGGGATAGCGAACGCGCTGTTCCGATTGGGGGGCATACCCTTCCACCATTACCTTATCCATATAATGCGCTAGAACCGTACATTTCACGAGAAATTATGATGTTACACCATGATAAACATCATCGTAGTTACGTGGAAGGATTAAATAAAGCAGAGAAGATGATGGAAGAAGCGAGAAAAACAAATCAATTTGATTTAATTAAGCATTGGGAAAGAGAAGCGGCTTTTCATGGATCAGGTCATTACTTACACACGATATTTTGGAATAATATGAAAAAAGATGGGGGCGGGGGTCCACGAGGGGCATTATCACAAGAAATTGAGAAGGATTTTGGGAGTTACTTACGTTTCCAAAAACATTTTACAGAGGCGGCCTCGAAAGTTGAGGGGTCTGGATGGGCAATCCTTGTATGGGTGCCTCGGTCCGGAAGATTAGAAATTTTGCAAAGCACGCTTCATCAATTGTTTACACAGTGGGATACGATACCACTCCTTGTACTGGATGTATGGGAACATGCGTATTATTTACAATATCAAAATCGAAAAGATGAATATATTAAAAATTGGTGGAATGTTGTAAATTGGCCAGATGTAGAAAAGAGATTTGAAAGTGCGAAGCAAATTGAATGGACACCGTATTAGACGCATATCCCATGCGTCTTTTTTAGTGGAGGTGGAAGGAAGATTTCGTTCATATTTTAAAAGGCCAAGCATAAACTTGTACAAAAAGTGCCAAAAGGACGTGGGGGGGAAATATGAGACGGATTTGTATAATAATTACGCTAATTATAATGTACGCAAGCGTTATGCCGATTCCTGCATATGCAAAAATGAACGGTGGTGTCAGTGCTCGTAACGCAGTCTTAATGGAACAACAATCCGGTCGTGTGCTATATGGAAAATTAGAACATGAGCCACAAAAAATTGCTAGTATAACAAAAATTATGACAGCATTGTTAGCTGCTGAATCAGGAAAAATGAAAGAGTTAGTATCGGTTAGTAATGAAGCGGTACGAGTAGAAGGATCGGCAATTTATTTAAAACCTGGACAAAAAGTGAAGCTAGAAGATTTAGTTTACGGATTAATGCTTAGATCTGGTAATGATGCAGCACAAGTAATTGCTGAAAATGTGGGAGGGAGTATAGAAGGGTTCGTATATTTAATGAATGAAAAGGCGAAAGAAATCGGAATGAAAGATACACATTTCTCAAACCCGCATGGCTTGGATGGGGATGGATCGCATTATTCGTCGGCTTATGACATGGCATTATTAACGAAATATGCAATGGGGAACGAGACCTTTAAGAAAATTTTTGGAACAAAAACGTATAAATCAGATTCTTGGGATTATCCGTGGAAAAATAAACATAAGCTTGTGACATCTTATTATGAATTTGCAACAGGGGGAAAGACAGGTTTTACGAAGAAAGCAGGACGGACGCTTGTCACAACAGCTTCAAAAGATGGACTAGATTTAATTGTCGTAACTTTGAGTGCTTCTAGTGACTGGGATGATCATATGAATTTGTTTGATAAAGGCTTTGAACGCTATAAGCAAGCGAAAGTTTTAGGACAAGGCGCACTCGCTGAAATAAATGAAAAGAAATATGCCAATCATGTTTATACGAAAAATAGTTTTTCTGTACCTTTAACTGAAGAGGAAAGAAAGAGCGTGTTATTGAAAGTTGAGCTCGATAAAAGTGAAAAACTTACGGATGGAGTAAAGATTGGGAAGACAGAAATTTATGTAGGGAACGAGAAAGTTGGAGAACGAAATTTGTTTTACAGTAAACGAAAGTTAGTAGCTACAACGGGAATGTATTGGAATAACGTAAAAGAAATCTTCTCTTACATGATAGGTGTTGGGATAGATGGTTAATCTCGTATGGGCAGCGATGGCAGTTATAGGKATTGTGTATGCCATGATAAATGGAACGATGGAAGAAGTGACCAAAGCAGTGTTTGAAGGGTCAAAAGATGCTGTAACGATTTGTATTGGGCTTATTAGTGTTTTAGTATTTTGGCTCGGTTTAATGAAAATTGCTGAGGAAGCTGGATTGTTAAAGAAGTTAGTATCACTTTTTATGCCGATAGTAAAAAGATTATTTCCAGAAATACCGAAGGGTCACCCGTCAATGGGATTCATTTTATCAAATATGATGGCGAACTTTTTTGGGTTAGGTAATGCAGCAACACCTTTAGGTATTAAAGCAATGGAACAACTGAAAGAGTTAAATGGTGGAAAGGATTCAGCAAGTCGTTCTATGGTGACGTTTCTAGCATTAAATACTTCAGCAATTACATTAATTCCGACTACTGTCATTTCAATTCGAATGACTTATGAATCAGCAAACCCTACTGAAATCGTTGGCGTAACATTTATAGCACAAGTGTTATCGATGATTGGAGCGATTTGGATTGACCGCTATTTTTACCGGAGAAGGAGTAGAAAGGGGCGGAAAAAATGAGTATTGTAAATACAATTTCATTATGGGTAATTCCTTGTGTAATTGGTTTTATCCTTTTGTATGGCACGATAAAGAAAGTTCCAACGTATGAATCGTTCGTTGAGGGCGGAAAAGAAGGGATTCAAATTGCGGTTTCCATTTTGCCGTTTATGGTTGGAATGCTTGTATCTATTTCTATTTTCCGGGCATCAGGTGCTTTAGATGCGATGATATCGGTAATGAAGCCGATGTTAGACTTTATTCATGTACCAGCCGAAATCGTTCCACTTGCACTTATACGTCCGATTTCGGGATCTGCTGGTTTAAGTATTACGACCGATTTAATCGCTACATATGGGCCAGACTCGTTTATTGGTAGGTTAGCTTCAACGATGCAAGGTAGCACAGATACGACTTTTTATATATTAACAGTATACTTTGGGGCTGTCGGTATTAGAAAAATGGGAGATGCATTAAAGGTGGGACTTTTTGCGGATTTAATCGGAATTATTTGTTCGATTGTGTTTGTTTCCCTATTGTTTCGGTAATGCTATTCATTTTTTTCGCTATTTCGCTTATAATACGTATACGACCACTATTAACGTGTAGTTTAATAGTGGTTTTTTTATGCGGTATTTTTGACAAAATGGTGAACTTTTATCGTGGACAACATGAAAAAGTGTAAATAATAATAAAGGGTGAAAACGTGGTATAGCCTTTATACGTTTATTATCATTGCTATGTTGTTAAAGATAGGCGAAGTAAATGGCATAAAGCTTAGGCGGTTGCCAAGTCTTTCTAATGTAAGGTAAGATAAATTTGAGGTGAAAAAAAGAGATGGAACGATTACAAAAAGTGATTGCGCAAGCAGGTATTG
>NZ_JBFUIN010000279.1:0-4151 GCF_056401855.1 Bacillus sp. P4_D3 | reverse complement strand
CTACTAACTTAATCACTTGCACTGTATTTTTTTGTCCCATTCGATACGCTCTATCCGCTGCTTGTTGTTCAACAGCTGGATTCCACCATAAATCGTACAATATAACTGTATCTGCACCCGTTAAATTTAGTCCTGTGCCACCAGCTTTTAACGAAATAAGAAATAGATCCCCTTCTCCCTCGTTAAACCGATTGCATAGCTCTACACGTTCTTGCGCTGGTGTACTCCCATCTAAATAAAAGTATGGAACTGCTTGACGGTTTAATTCTCGCCCGATTATTGAAAKCATCTTCGTAAATTGAGAAAATATAAGAATTCTCTTCCCTGTACTTCTGCATTCCTCCAAAATTTCTAGCAGCTGATCAAATTTAGCTGAACTACCTTTATAGTCATCAACAAACAAAGCTGGATGACAACAAATTTGCCGTAGTCTCGTTAAACCAGCTAAAACCCGAATTTTATTTTTACGTAACGTATCTTTATCCAAATGTTTTAACGTTTCTTCTCTTAACTTTGCTAAATAAGCGGCATAGAGCCTTTTTTGGTCCGGTAAAAGTTCTGATGATTGTAAGTGCTCTATTTTTTCTGGGAGTTCGTGTAATACATCACCCTTTAACCTTCTTAACACGAAAGGCTTTACGCGCTTCGCAATATCTTCACGTCTTAAATCACCGAACTCTTTTCTTCCCGGTAATAATTCTGGGAAGACAACGTGGAAGATAGACCATAGCTCTTCTAATGAATTCTCTACAGGTGTTCCCGTTAATCCAAAACGGTACTCTGCTTGAATCGTTTTTACTGCCTTCGCAGTTTGCGTCGTATGATTCTTAAACGCTTGTGCTTCATCAAGAAATAACGTATGAAATGGCCTTGCATATAATCTTATATCTCTTCGTAGTAAAGGATATGACGTAATGACAACATCAAATTTCGTTACATCTTTTAAAATTTTTCGGCGCTCTGCTTGATTTCCATCGGCAATAACTGCTCTAATATGTGGAGCGAATTTTTTTAACTCGCTAAGCCAGTTGTAAACAAGGGAAGACGGAGAAACAACTAATATAGGCAGTTTCTTCTCTCGAATTTCCGGCAAAACAGAGTCTATAAAAGCAATACTTTGCAACGTTTTCCCAAGTCCCATATCATCAGCTAAAATGCCACCAAAACGATAATAGGCAAGTGTTTTCATCCACTGGAATCCGTATGTTTGATACTCTCTCATTATCGCATCTAAGCCACTTGGCACCGCAAACTTCAGCTTTTTAGGGTTTTGAATGTTCTCTACCAATTCTTGAACAGACTCATCTAAACTTAATACGTTTCCTTCTTGCAGTGAATTCATCCATTTCACACTACGAATAAGAGGGACATCTATTTCTTCGCCCTTTACAAATTCTTTTCGAATACTAGATTCTTTTATAAACTGATTAATATCATTAAACTCTTTACTCTCAAGTGATAGTAGAGCACCACTTGCTAAACGATAATATTTTCGTTTCTCCTCAAGAGCGACTAATACCCCTTTAATTTCTGCCTCCGGAATACCCTTTATATCAAAGCGGAATGATAACCAATCAATTCTCTCTTTCCTTCTAACTCTTATAAGAGGAGCTGTATCTCCTTTATGAATTCGTAATTTGATTGCTGTCGTCGCATAAATATCAACTAAACCTTTTAACGTTGGAACAACGTAATATAAAAAGTTATACTCAGCTTCTTCATTATGCATAAAATAACCGCCTTCTGTCTTTGCAAAGGCACTTTCACTCATAATGTCTAAAATCTCTTTTTCCTTTTTCTCATCACGATTAAAAACAGATGGCTGCCCATCCTCTTCTAACGGATTAATCACGACGTTTCCATAATGAAATTCGAGACCTGCTAACAAACGATTTTTCACTCGATCTAAATATAATTTTGCTTTTAGCGAAGGCGTTTCAATACGATTTGATATTACTTCATCAATTCGCACAGTACCAAGCTTCATTAATCCTGGTACAACTTTTGCTACAAAGTGTTCCATCTTATCTGCTGGAATATACAACTGGTTACTACTAGAACGATTCATCATTTTTTGTAATTCGATAAGCCGCTTACAATCCTCAGCATTCAACTGATGCAGTTTCCCTCCAAATAGAGCATAACTATACGTATCCATTACTTCTACTTGTTGTAAGCCGTCAATATAAAGTGTAAACCCACCGTTACTCCCTTTATTAAACTCAAAATGTAAAGGCAGTAGTCCTTTTGAAATTTGTAAACCGTGAAAAGATTGTCCATCTTGATTAAGTCTCACACACTCAGTTTTAGAAAGTAAAGAAAGCATATCCATCCACGAAGCTGGCGGTATTAAAATCATGCTATCATCTTGTTTTGCGTGTACTTCTAGTGTATCCTCATACATTTTTTCGTTATGATACATTTTAATAAGTTGCTGAATAATCGCATCCGTTTCTTGCTTGAAGCTATGTACATCTGGTGTGTATGTAAATTCATTGGAACAATTAAAAGCCTCTCTTTTCTCCACTTTAGAAAGAAATTCTCTAATATGATTTACGAAATACGTTTTGGCGATTTTCAACTGAACCCCAAGAAGTGCCCCACCATTTTTCGTAACTACTGGTGTACAATTAAACTCAATATCAAGTATTTCACGTGTATCAAAACGGTGTTGTTTACTTTTTGGCCTCAGTGGTTGTTCTGCAAACAATTGAAACATCCCGCTTGTTAATTGTTCGTTTCCGCTATTAATGGGCAATATTCCACCCGTTTGTTGATTATAATTTATTTGTATAAGTACAGCGGCAACATGTTGGCAGTACGTTTGAAAAGACGCTAATGACGGACAACTACATTTCGCAACCACATCACCTTTTTTAGCTTTTTCTACTGTAACATGAAAATCTTCGTTCCCTTTTACCGTCGCCTCGCAAATTTCTTTATTTTCATCATAATGATTCACGATTACTTTATTTGCTTTATAATACGCTTCTCCTCTTTTATATGAGGTCTCTCCGCATACTTCTTTAATAATCGATTTATTTATATGGAAACTCAATGGTTCAACCCCTCACGTCACTCATTTCACTCTATAAATATTGTACATGTATACTCCGGTAAGTAAAGTCGTACATACAAAAAACAAAAACAAGCCCCTTTCTCTATATCACGAAAGGGGCTTGTCTTTTAATTAATTGATGTCATCTAAATACCAAGATCCATCTTTTTTCACTAAATCATACGTATACGTAAATGATTCGCCTTGCTCACCTTGAACTGGTACACTTACTTTCACACTTAACGTTGTTGGTGTTTCACTTACTCTTGAGAATGTTTTCATTGCCTCTGTATTATAAACATTCGTTACAGGATATAAATAATACGGATTTAATATCCACTGTCTATTATACTTATAAGCTTTTTCAAACTGCTTCCCTGTAAATTTCGGCTCATAAAACTTTTTCATTTGTTTTTGTAAGTCTTCAAACTTTTCTTCTTCCGGCGATTTTACTGCCGCTTGTAAAATATTATTTGCGTGCTGCTCCGCATCCAATATTAATTGCTGAGCACTTGGTAAAGATAAACCTGATAGTGCTTGCTTATCTTCTTCACTTCCCGAAACTTGAGCACTCACCTTACCTGTTAATCCTTTATAGGCGATATTAATATCAGTCGTATCTCCTATTTTTGCATCATCCTTTACTGTCACTTCTCCAAGTTCATTCACGGTAACGAAATCTTTTGAACTTTTGAAAGTAAGTAGGTTCGGTTGAGTTACTTTTTTATAGCGATACGGTTCAATCGGTAATCCTAATGTTTCGTATTGTTTCATTACTTCTACCGGCACAGGTATTGCCAAACGTACTTGCAATTGTTCTTTTTGCTTTTTCATCACAAATGTTTTTTCAGGATCTACTTGTAACTTTGTTGGCTTCACGATATAAACTGGAACTTCTATTTCAGCCATTACTTTTTCGCCTTCTACTAACTCAAATAATAAATTTACTTTCTGGTCCTCTTTTGCGTTCGGTTTCACATGAACTACAAAATTATCTGTATCTTTTCGTTTTGCTTCTACTACACCAGTATTTTTACTTGATACTCGTATTTCCTGATCCTTCGATAATTTATCTACTTTCATTGTTAATTGA
>NZ_JBFUIN010000278.1:0-4155 GCF_056401855.1 Bacillus sp. P4_D3 | reverse complement strand
TCGTAATACGTGAGCCAGATAGTACGTTAGGGTTAGCAAATAAAATAGCATTACCTTTTGCTACAAAACTATGCACAACATTCCCTCATACAGGGGAGAATGTAAGTAATGAGAAAAAGGTTTATGTAGGACCAATTGTAAGGGAAGAAATTGAGAGCGGTAACGTATTACGAGGAAGAAGCTATTGTAAATTTAGGCAAGATAAACCGGTACTGTTAATAATGGGTGGGAGTCAAGGTGCACAATGGATAAATGATATGGTAAGGAAAAGTTTAGATACATTATTATTAAGTTTTAATATTGTTCATATGTGTGGTAAAGGGAAGGTGGATCCATCTATTGGAATGGAAGGTTATATGCAATTTGAATATATAGGCGAAGAGTTGCCGCATATACTGAATATGGCAAGTGTTGTAGTTTCCAGAGCGGGTTCTACTGCTATTTCTGAATTGTTATTTTTGAAGAAACCTATGTTGCTTATTCCGTTAACTAATGGTTCCAGTAGAGGGGATCAAGTTTTAAATGCTGACTATTTTGCACGACAAGGGTATGCGGAAGTATTACTTCAAGATAGAATAAGCGCCAGTACATTTACAGATGCGGTAAATAAGTTGTATGCCAATAAGGAGAGATATATTCAAAACATGAATGGATTTAAGAAAACAAATGATGAGGGAATTCATCAATTAATAGATATAATAAATGAAGTGGTGAAGTAATAGAAATTTAAATGAAAAAACAAAAGGAAAGAAGGTATCTTCTTTCCTTTTTACTATAGTTGTTCAAATTCATTGTTACTTATGCCGATTATATTCTGTATAGAGCTATATACTATGGACGAATACCGTTTTCTAACAGCTTAGTAAATTCATTTGTATAAATAGGTTTACTGTAATAATAACCTTGAATAAACTGACATTTATTTTTTTGAAGGAAATTTACGTGTTCTTTCGTTTCTACACCTTCAGCAATGACAGACATTCCTAATGTATGTGCTAATGTGATGATCGTTTTAATGATTTCCATTCCATCTTCACACGTTTCAGACATTGTAATAAATTCTCTTGGGATTTTTAACGTATCGATTGGATATAAAGGTAAGTAGGCTAGGGAAGAATAGCCTGTACCAAAGTCGTCGATTGAAATGTGAATCCCTAAACTTTTTAGTGTACGCAGTTTTATCAATGTTTCTCTCTCATCCATCATTGCAATGCGTTCTGTTAATTCTAGATCAAGGGAACTTGCTGGTAAGCCTGTAGTTGTTAAAGTAGAAGAAATAGATTTTACAAAGTCTTCTTGTTCAAATTCTTTAGCAGATAAATTTACTCCTATTTTTAAATGAGAATATCCGAGTGTGTGCCAACGTTTCATTTCCTGACAGGCTTGCTGTAATGTCCATTTTCCTATTGGAATAATTTGTAGTGTTTCTTCGGCGATAGGGATAAATTCATATGGAGAAATAACACCTAATTCGGGATGGTTCCATCTGATTAAAGCTTCGGCACCGATAATTTTATTTGATTTGCTATCAACTTGAGGTTGATATAAAAGGAACAATTCTTCATTTTGAATTGCGTTTGGTAAATCTTTCTCTAATCGTAATCGTCTTTCGATTTTTTTAGCGATTACATCGTCATAAATAGAGACAGAGTTAAGCTCTTTTTCCTTAGCATCATACATTGCAACATTAGCGTTTTTTAAGAGTGTAGCGGTATCAATTCCACCAGATGGATATATAGCGATGCCGATACTAAGTGATAAAGTTAATTTATGCTCATGTAGGACAAACGGTTTTTTCATGCCTTCAAATAATTGGTTACATAACTTGAATAAGGAATCATGGTCCGTATAGTTTTCGATTAAAATTGTAAATTCATCGCCACCGATTCTTGACACAAGAGTATGTGATGGAAGACATGATTGGAATCGCTTTGCTACCTCTTCTAATATGTAATCACCTGACGAATGCCCCAGTGTATCGTTAATTACTTTAAAGCGGTCTAAATCTAAATATAATAATGCGAACTCACTTTGTGCTGTTTTAGCATTTTTTATAACTTTTCTTAATTTCTTATGAAAAAAGGCACGGTTCCCAATTTTCGTTACAGTATCATGGAATGCTAAATATTTAATTTCTTCTTGTTGTTTTTTTAATGCGGTAATATCCTTTACCATAATATAGCTTCCTGAAATTTGTCCATCTATCATAATAGGAACGATGGTAACGTATAAAAAATAAGTAAAGCCATCTTTATATTGAGAACTAAGTTGTAAAGATGCGGATTCTTGTTGTTTAACCTTTTCTAATGCAGATGCTAGTTTATGTTTATCTTCTTTTAAAATAATCGAAAAACATGTTTCACCAAGTAACTCGTTTGTTGGCGCTCCAAGTAGCATACTCCCGGCTTTATTTACATTTAAGAATATTCCATTTAAATCAATCGTAAAAATAGGATCAGGATGATATTCATATAATGATTTAAACTTTTGTTGTTTTTGAGATAGAGCCTCTGATTTATGGACTAAATCAGAAGTCCTTAAAGTAACTTTTTCTTCTAGTTGAGCATTAAATGCTTGTAGACGTTTTGTTAGAGTAGCGTTTTGCATACCTACAATAGAATGTCGAATAAGTACAAAAACAAAAGCGATACAATTTCCTGTAATGAGAGTGGAAGATGATGTTTGTTCTTTTAATGTAAACCCGATTAGTATTGCAACAGCAAGATAGGGAAATACGACTAAAACTTTCTTTCCTAGTATAGGGTTTACAATGAAATAATTTTTATGGCTGTTATCATCTTCTGAAATAGACCCAGCTATTGCGATAAGCAATATAGGTATTCTATATAAAAGACGTAAAAATGTTATAGTGTCAGTTGATAAATGGGTATTTAAGTAAAAGTAAATATAGTTAAAAGTTGCAGAACTAATTAATACAAAAATAAAGATATAAATTTTCCGCTTGGACTTAAAAATTGTTGGGCGGAAAAAGAGACTAACACCTAGTAGAAGAAATAATAGATCTGCAATTGGATATAGAAATGAAAGGAAAACATCTCCGAGTGAAAGTGAGAATATATTTAAATTTGGCTGATTAAATAAATACCATTCTAATGTGAATATGGAAGTAAGTACTATACATATATCACAAATAAAGAAAGCTTTTTCCCATTTATTGCATTCTTTTAAGATCTTATAGCAGAAAGCGATAAGACAGAAGAATAGAAAAAACATGTAAAATACATCAGAAACAGCAAAATGATGTATTGGAAGTTCGAAAAAGGTATCTTGATACGTATATACTACTTTTCCTAATAAAAAACTACCAATTGCAATTGTAATACATATCCAAAAAGGATTTGAACTAACTTTTTTAGAATATATAGAGTAAATTAGCGATATAAATGTAATGGCTTCAACGATGAGTGAAGCGAAGCGTACATTGAAATTTGAAAAATGAGTAGGGAACAGAAAGAAAAACATAAAATAGATTGAATAGCATATTAATGTTGTGATTAATATACATATCTGTAAATTTTTATTTAATTTCAAAAAAATCACCTTCTTTAAATATGTACTATATTCGCAATATCTATACGTAATAATATTACTTAAGGATTGTATCAGATTTCCTTATAAAAAGCATGCTTATAAGGAAAAAAACAAGAGTGCAATAATTCTTGAAAATGAAAAAACACTACATTTAATGATTTTTAGTGTATCAAGATTTTAGATGGGAATTGTATATTTAGTCATCCAGTATATTTTAAAGGTTTTTTAGTGCTTTGCAAGTGGAGATGCAAATTTGCATATAAAGTGAAACTTTAATCAGTTGGGGTTTTGTCCATCCCCACTGATTTTTAGCCCTCACCAATCGGGCTTTTACGGGCAGCCCGACTCCCACATAACTTCCTCGCGTTCGCCGAATTTTGAGGTGGTAGTCTTACTGCCCGCAAATAGCGGGATAAAATGATGGGAACTTCTCTCTAGATGAGGTGAGTTTTTCGTTATTATAGAGTATTAAGTAAGACCTTTGTATGTAGCTATTCTCATACTAATGAGGGATTAAAGAAACGTGTTGATTATATACAATAATATGTAATACAGTAATTAATTTTTAATATGGAGGAAAAATCATGATGAAATGGGTGAAGT
>NZ_JBFUIN010000277.1:0-4155 GCF_056401855.1 Bacillus sp. P4_D3 | reverse complement strand
AAATAAGGTCGCTTCTTTTTTTAATAGTATTAATGCTTTATAGCTCATTTTTATATTTTTTCTTTCTTGCATAATTAATAATGTTTGCGGGAGCAATAACGATACCGCCATCATTATTAAACTTAACGCTACAACCATTTCAACCATTACTGATCCTTTTTGACACTTCACGATACGTAAATCTCCCTCTGCCAAGCTGAAATACAATCTCATATTTATACCCTCGATAGGAAAGTAAAATCGTACCCCCTCTATTAATATTCCCGCTCGGATTATATGTCATCGGATTCGGAAAGGTATGCAAATCAATTTGGACATCTTTATCATATTCTCTCTTAACAATTAAAAAGCCCKTCTCCGATTCCGAAATATAATACATCTGTTTCCCTTTAAACCAGCGTAACGTATAATGTTTTTGACGCTTAATCGCCAACTGCTGCATATACAAAATATCATTTGAAAACTGTTTCAAAAACTGCTCGGCTCTTTGTTTTTCATATAATGAAGTAACGTTAAAATGCGTAACAACACTCAGTACAGAAATAGCAAATAAGACAAGTAGCATTTCTAAAAGAGTAAAACCTTTTTGTTTCACGATTTCCCGGCTGATACTGTGCCATCATCGGAAATATGGATTGGTTCACCTTTCGGACAAGTTTTAGAAGTAATATACTTTCCTGTTTCAAGTTCCTCTATTGATGGAATCTTATTATGTTGCAATTGATATGCTTGTATTTGTGCTTCTATAGATTTCACATAGGCTGCACATCCTTTTCCTTGTACGGATGAGCGCTGTGTAACTACATTTGGAATAATTAATAGTAATAATACAGTTATGACAACCATAACTAATAACATTTCTAAAAGAGTAAAACCTTCCTCATTCTGCATGTAAATCCCCCCTAAATTGAATTCATCATTTGAAACATCGGCATAATCATCGCTAAGTACATCAGAATGACTATAACCCCAAGACATGTAAATAAAATGGGTTGAATCACAAATAACATACGTTTAATTTTTTGTTCTACCTTTTCAATAATGTGCTCACTGTAATCACCAAGCTCATTTGCTAAATTACCGTTTGCTTGTCCATGCGTAATGATATAAGAAAGTTCTTTCTCATAATAACCGCTTTTATCAATAATAGATTGTAACGGTTCTCCTGCAATTAATTGCCGCTCAATTCGGGCTGCTTCATACTGAAAGAATGGATGATACTTTTGCTTCATCATTATTGTTAATGCTTCGTGCACTGACAATCCACCGTGTAATAAACCACTTAATTGAGCGGAAAAATAATGCGAATGATTTAAAATAGAAAATGTTTTCATAAGGGGAATACGGATCATAATCTTTACCTGTTGAGTAGGCGGAAGTTTTCGGAAATAAAATATATATAAACTAAATCCCGTTATAACGATAAGAAAAATGATATAAATGAAGTAGGGTAATAATTTAATTGCAACTAAAATTTGCTCCGTAAGTGGTGGTGCTGTAGAACGTAAAGAACTATACATCATTTCAAACTGAGGCAATAAAATGAGGTTAAAAACAGAAAGCATAATCATTAAAAAAAATGATAAAAACATAGGATATTGCATTACTTTCATCATATCTTTCCTATATTTATCCTTCTTGTAAAGAAGTACACTCCCTTGTTGCAAAGCAAAAGAAATATCACCGTGTCGCTCTGCATAAAACAAATAACTTAACACCTCCGGATGAAACATTAATTGATGAAAAGAAGCATGCAAACTTTGTCCATTTTTCAATCCCTCGATCATATGCTGTAACTGTAATTTCTTCCCTAACGGTAGTTGAAACTGCAAAAATTCTAACGCCTGTAAAAGTGAGTAACCTTTCTCTAATAAATCACTTAATCTTTTCCATAATAATACTTGATCACTTAAACTCCATTTTCCCTTAAACATATACATCTTCTTCTAAAAAGCCTAAAGCATACCCTTTTCGCACCGACGATTCCAACGTTTCATAGTGATACGTAACATGTTCTCCACTTGCTTCTTTAATCGCTTGTTTTAATTCATATCCATATAACAGTTCATAAATGCTTGCCTGCCTCACTTGCCTCATTGATTTACATAAAGTTGAACACTTCCCTCTGCAAAACGGACATTTTAATTCAACGAGTCGCTGAGCAGCTACAGCCAATAATGATTGTTCAATTTCTTGCCTTGTAATACCATAATCCATAAATCGTAGTATCGCTCCTTTCGCATCATTTGTATGCAAGGTTGTCATCACTAAATGTCCCGTCAAACTGGCCCTTACAGCTACTTTTGCTGTTTCTTCATCACGAATTTCGCCAACTAAAATAATATCTGGATCGTGACGCAAAATAGCCTTTAATCCCGTTTCATATGTGATACCAGCTTTTTCATTTATTTGAATTTGTAATAAACCATCTTTTCTTCTCTCAACTGGATCTTCCAGCGTAACAATGCGACGTGTTTCTCCTTTTCTTGCTACTTCTAATAACGCATACATTGTCGTTGTTTTTCCAGAACCAGTCGGCCCAGTAAATACGAGTAACCCATGAGAATGCTTTAAAAAAGAGAGTAATTTTTCCGCTGTACTTGGAAATAACGAAAGATGAGACAACGGCTGAACAGATGCTTGTAAATGGAGGCGAATAACTAGACTTTCTTGATATACTGTTGGAAGTGTTGAAAGGCGTAAATACACTTCTGATCCATCAATTTGCAAATATAATGAACCATTTTGAGGCTTTCTCCTCTCTCCTATATCCATTGATGCTAAAAACTTAAAGTGCGAAACAAGCTTTTCTCCAAATTCCTTTTCAATACACCTTTTCGTAATTAAATCTTTCCCTATACGTAATTGAATCGCCACATCCTTTTGCCTGGGCACAATATGTAAGTCTGATGCTTGCACCCTACAAGCTTCTTTCATAATCATATTTGCAAAAAGCTCGACACTATTCATCAAGTTTCCCTCCTCACTATGTATATATCATGAAAAAATGCACAAGAAAAATTAGAGATTTTGTATTTTCACTAAGAGAAAAAGGAAAAATATGTTTGTGAAATTATGAACAATTTCCGAATTATTGTCTGAAATTACCTATATGGAAGTTTATCTGTATTATAATGTTAATATCTTGGATAAAGTGATAAAGGTGGAGATCCTAATGGAACAAGCTTTAAAAATTACAGGTGTATTATCTGACCCTACTCGTTATTATATTTATAAATATATTTCGCAAAAGCATAATTACGTAACTGTACAAGAAATTGCAGATGAGTTTAACATTCATCCAAACGTAGCGCGTTTACATTTATCTAAATTAGAAGATGTTAATATGCTCAAATCAGAAACAAAAAAAACTGGGAAAGGCGGCAGACCAAGCAGACTATACGTCTTGTCTCAAGATGTCATCCAGTTACAATTCCCATTTCGCGATTATCAATTATTAGCGCAGATAGCATTTAATTCACTGCTAAGCTTAGGTAGCGCTGGTGAAAAAGCGCTATATGAAACAGGGAAACAATTCGGCAAAGAATTAATGCAACAACATATGCATCGCTTAAATGTAAGTGCAGAAGCATTGACGATAGAACAAAAAATGCTAATCGCAAAAGAAGCATTCTCAACAGCTGGTTTATCTCCTGCTTTTGAATTAAGTACAGATGGCACAAAAATTTTCTATGATGTACACAATTGCCCATTTAAAGAAGTTGCTGCGCATCATCCGACTGAAATTTGTAATATGCACGGAGATATGATGAAGGGGATTTTTGAAATCCTATTCCCGAACATGGAATTAACACGAAACGATAGTCTACTAGATGGATGCAAATCTTGTAACTATAAAGTTCAAATTTAGTTTTTCAACTAAGAAGAAGTCAATATTATAATTGGCTTCTTTCTTTTATACGAATGAATATTTACAATAGTTAGAAAAATAAACTATAATGAAAAGAGGTTTTACTTTTTTTTAGAAAAGGAGGGAGATGGCATGGAGCGCATGTTTCGCGTTCTCGGCTTTTGGACTGGAATTTTCTCGGTTATGTTTTACGTAGGGGATATGCATTCGACCGCACTACTATTTTTAGGACAAACAGGATTCTTCGTACTTTTAAGTTATTTAAAATTAACAGAGCGTATGTA
>NZ_JBFUIN010000276.1:0-4158 GCF_056401855.1 Bacillus sp. P4_D3 | reverse complement strand
ATACGTATCACTCAAGTAAGGGCTAAATGGTATAGAGGGAATTTTGAGCCATGATCAATATGAAGAGCTGCAAAGCATGTTTACTACATGATGTGTAAATTATAGAGGAGTGAGACTATGGAATTAGAGAAAATAGTAACCGGCGGAATAAATATTGCTGTCGTAAGAAACGATACGTTAGTAATATCTGATGTTCAATCTGCATTAGATCTTTTGGCAACAGTTCAATATGAAGTAGATTCAAAGCGTATTATTATCCACAAATCTTTAATAAGTGAAAGTTTCTTTGACTTAAAAACACGTCTTGCGGGTGATATTCTTCAAAAGTTTATAAATTACAGAGTAAAGATTGCTATCGTTGGAGATTTCTCTATGTACACTAGTAAAAGCTTAAAAGACTTTATTTTTGAATGTAATAAAGGTAATGATATCTTTTATTTAGCAACTGAACAACAAGCAATTGAAAAGTTAAGCTCATTGAAGTAAATGATATAAAGTGTATTTCGAAAGAGGCATCCGTTATGGTGCCTCATATTTGTATTCTGATACAAATATGTTTTCGGAGTTTGTACCGGTACAGTAACTGTAAATATGCATGGATACAGTACCTCATAAAATTTACAATCAGCATATATTAGTTTAACTTATAATTTTTAAGGGGTGCTGAATATGACAAGTTTACAAGATCAGCTTTTTAAAAGATTGAACTTTGAAAAACATACTGAAGTGAAATTTGAAGAATTAAATACAATGCTTTTTGCATTTGCGCATACAATACCGTTTGAAAATTTAGATGTTATAGCAGGTAATACAAATGAAATTTCAAAAGAGAACTTACAGAAGAAAATATTAACAAGTTCGCGTGGCGGGCTTTGTTATGAATCAAATACTCTTTTCTACTATTTTTTAAAAGACTGTGGTTTTAATGCTCAGCTAGCATTAGGAACAGTTTATAAAAATGATATTAATGCATGGGCACTTGAGGACGGACATATTACTATTATTATAAATTTTGATAATGAAACATATTTAATTGATGTAGGGATTGCTTCGTTGGTACCTCTTGTTCCAGTTCCGTTTTCTGGGCAACCGGTTTCTTCTAAAAACGGCATGTACCGTGTGAGACGGAAAGATACAAGCAAAGGAAACTATGTTTTAGAAAGAATGGATGTTGATGAAGAGTGGAAAGTCTGTCATGCTTTTTATAATCATGTTATTGATGAGTCAATTGTAAATGAGGTTCAAAAAAAGGTGATAGAAGATGAGAAGTCTATTTTCAATAAAGGGCCGATTGCAGTAAAGTTGACGGATTCTGGTCATGTTTCCTTAACGAATGCTAGTTTAACTGAAATTATTTACGGAGAAAAAAGTAAGCGTGAAATTACAGGGAATCAATATAGAGAACTATTACATTCACTTTTTAATATTGAACTATGAAAAAGTGAATAGCCGACTCCTATTTGGAATCGGCTATTTTGTTATTTCGAGCCAAGTAGATTCCGTTCTCAATTTAAAGTTTGATTTTCTTAATAGATATAATACACTAGAACAGTATAAAAAATATATAAAATGAATATTGAATGTAGAGGAAGATTATTATGTCAGTTATCGATAAATTGAAACTTAATAAGTATACGAATATGGTGGTTATTAACGAACCGAACGATTATGAAGTGTTTGGAGATAAACCAACTACATTTTCTAAAGAGCATGATGCTGTTTTTATTTTTGTAGAAACGCTTGATGAGATGGTAGAGCATACAAATTTCATTATTAAAAATGAAGAGTTGTTACTTGAGAAAGGTTATGTCTTTTTTGCTTATCCGAAAAAAGGTAATGCTCGTTACAGTACTTTTATTCATCGTGATGAAATGTTTCCAGCGTTAAATGTTGGAGAAGATGGATATGTAGGAAATAGTGATATTAAATTTGCGCGAATGGTAAGTATGGATGACGTTTTCACTGTTGTTGGTTTAAAACGTGAAAAGAAAAAAGCAAAGAAAACGCCTGCTGCAAGTCAATGTGTTGCTGATTATGCTGATCGAATTCAAGATGTGGAAGCATTATTGGCTAATCATCCCACTGAACTTAAATTTTATCAAAGTTTAACTCCTGGATATCAAAAAGATTGGGCACGTAATTTATTTTCTGTAAAACAAGAAAAAACACGTGAAAAACGTCTTGAGAAAATGATTGAAATCCTTTCACAAGGCTATAAAACAATTGAATTATTCCGTAAGAAGAAAAAATAACGATTAGGAACGTCACAATGATGCAACAATTAATTACGTTGAACACATTGAAAAAATGATTCCTTCCATTATACTAAAGTATGTTCTTATATTTAAATAATTAGCAAAAGAGAAAAGGTGTTTGAAATGAAATCGTATATTGTAGTTGGAGCTGGAATTTTAGGAGCATCTACTGCTTATCATCTTGCTAAGGCTGGTGCGAAGGTTACTATTGTAGATCGTCAAGAGTTAGGTCAAGCAACTGACGCAGCAGCAGGTATTGTCTGTCCTTGGCTGTCGCAACGTCGTAATAAAGCATGGTATAAAATCGTTAAAGGCGGTGCACGTTACTATTCTTCGTTAATTCAGCAATTAGAAGAAGACGGTGAAACGGATACAGGTTACAACCGTGTAGGTGCAATTAGTTTACATACTGATGAGAAAAAACTAGATCAAATGGAAGAGAGAGCGTATAAACGCCGTGAAGATGCACCGGAGATTGGTGAAATCACTCGCTTATCAGCTGAAGAAACGAAAAAATTATTCCCAGCATTATCGGAAGAATATAGTTCTGTTCATATTAGTGGCGCTGCACGAGTAAATGGAAGATTATTACGCAACGCATTAATAAGCGCTGCGAAAAAACATGGTGCAACTTTCATAAAAGGTGATGCAGTATTAGTCCGTGAAGGGAATCATATTACGGGAGTTAAAGTAAACGACGAAACAATTGTAGCGGAAAAGGTAATGGTAACTGCAGGCGCATGGGCGAACGAAATCTTGAACCCATTAGGAATTAATTTCTTAGTTACGTTCCAAAAAGGACAAATTGTTCATTTACAAATGGAAAATACAGCAACAGAAAATATGCCAGTTGTTATGCCGCCGAACGATCAATATATTTTAACATTTGACAATGGCCATGTCGTAATTGGTGCAACGCATGAGAATGATACTGGTTTCGATCACCGTGTAACAGCTGGTGGTTTACATGAAGTATTCCATAAAGCGTTAACAGTAGCGCCTGGTTTAGAAGATGGTACAATGGTTGAAACAAGAGTTGGCTTTAGACCGTTTACACCAGGGTTCTTACCTGTTATTGGACCACTACCTAATTTTGAAGGCATACTCATTGCGAACGGATTAGGTGCTTCAGGATTAACAGCAGGTCCATACTTAGGATCTCAACTTGCTAAACTTGCGTTAGGGCAACCGATTGAATTAGATTTAAATGATTATGATGTTGCTGGGGCAATGGAATAGTAATAAACAAAAAAGATTAGGAGTGATTTCCTAATCTTTTTGTTATGTTATTTGGGCGTAACTAAGTATTTTTAAACAAGGGGTACCACCACATCGTTATCAAGCTAAGAAAATAGATAACCCACAAAACGAAAAATTTTTGCCTTTTATAGCAACGAAGTGCATTTTTATCGTTTGAGGTATTAGAGAAGAAAGATGGATTTGTTCAATATAGAGGCGAAAATACATATAAATATAAACAATAGCCTCAAAAACTGGAGGCTATTCAATTTCACAATCTATTATGATTAATTACAATAAATAGGTAAGCTCTTTAAAGTCTGTCCCATCGCTGCATTCGTAAAATGATGAATAACATCAAAATCCTCAACTTGATGGATGTTAGCGAACCGTTCCACAAATGAAATTAAAGCGATAGACGGGATCCCAATTAAAGTTTTTTAAACCTAATTGGACTTACCATTAAGAGAGCGAGGATTAATGTAATCCATGCATTGCTATATGAAAACAATCCCATACCGGCCAATGGTAATCCAGCAGCTGGAATAGGTAATCCCTTAAAATATCCAATGGTTGGTTTTACACTAAATTTAGCTAATCTTAAAGCACCCATCGTTGGGAAAAGGATAAATGCCAAAGAAGTTAAAATAGATGGTGTTGCTAT
>NZ_JBFUIN010000275.1:0-4159 GCF_056401855.1 Bacillus sp. P4_D3 | reverse complement strand
GATTTATGATGGAGCCAGAAGCGTCTGTAACGGCTATGGTATTTTCTCACCCTGAGGCAAGGTATTTTAGTGTACTATAGTGTAGAAGGGGGAGACGTATGAAAAAAATAGTCTTTACAGGTGGCGGTTCGGCAGGGCATGTAACGCCTAATTTAGCAATTATTCCACATTTACAAAAGCAGAACTGGGGTATCTCTTATATTGGTTCTCATCAAGGGATTGAGAAAACGATTATAGAAAAAGAAGGAATTCCGTATCATAGTATTGCAAGCGGGAAGCTACGTCGTTATTTTGATTTAAAAAATATAAAAGATCCTTTTCTCGTGATGAAGGGTGTTATGGATGCGTACGTAACAATTCGTAAACTAAAACCGGATGTTATTTTTTCAAAAGGTGGTTTCGTATCCGTACCAGTCGTAATTGGAGGATGGCTAAATAGGGTGCCAGTTTTATTACATGAATCTGATATGACACCTGGACTAGCAAATAAAATTGCGCTCCGTTTTGCCTCGAAAATATTTGTTACATTTGAAGAAGCTGCGAAGCACTTACCGAAAGAAAAAGTAATATATACAGGATCGCCTGTACGTGAAGACGTACTAAGAGGAAATCTTGAAAAAGGTTTAAAGTTTCTAGGGTTTTCCCGTAAGAAATCAGTTATTACTGTTATGGGAGGAAGTTTAGGAGCAAAGAAAATTAATGAAACGGTTCGGTCGGCACTTCCAGATCTTCTGAAAAATTATCAAATTGTGCATCTTTGCGGAAAAGGAAATCTTGATGAATCCTTACAAAATACAGAAGGATATAGACAATTTGAATATGTACATGGAGAGTTGCCGGATATATTAGCAGCAACAGATTTTGTCATTTCACGTGCGGGATCCAATGCGATTTTTGAATTTTTAACAATGCAAAAGCCGATGGTTTTAATTCCGTTATCGAAATTTGCAAGCCGTGGAGATCAAATTTTAAATGCTGAATCCTTTGAAAGACAAGGGTATGCATCGGTATTATACGAAGAGGATGTAACGGTGAACTCGCTTATAAAGCATATAGAAGAGCTATCTCATAATAATGAGACGTATAAAACAGCATTAAAAAAATATAATGGAAAAGAAGCGATTAAAACTATCATTCAACATATTTCAGAGGCATGATTAAACAATCATGTCTTTTTTAGTAGGATGAAAGATTCCAAGAATTGATATTTTTATGTTACAATAAAGTGAAACTTTAATCAGTGGGGGGGCATCCCCCACTGATTATTAGTTGAACCAATCGGGCTTTTACGGGCAGTTAATCCCACATCTAACTTCTTTGTTTTTGCTGAATTTTGAGGTGGGGGTCTTACTGCCCGTTAATGCGGGATAACAAATGGTTAATAGGGAAATTCCAATTGATTAAGCGTGAAAATACGAATGGATTAGGAGTGACTGTGTTGGAGCTAAGTCTCTATGAAAATACTGCACTTATTATATGCTTTGTGTTGTACGTTGGTAGTGTTATTGTTTATATTTCACGGAAATTTTCACAAGAACGAGAGCTTGAAAAATCAGAAATAACAGCTGAACTAGAAATGTTAGCTGATGAAAGTTATAAAAAGAAAAAAATAAAAGAAGACCATGAAGCACCCCATCATTGAAACGAAAATAAGTTCTAAAGATGGKGATTTTTTTTGGAAAAATCCCATTAACGCTAAAAAAGGAGTTTCCCCATACATATTGAAGGAGTGGATATAAATGAAATTTTATATTGCTTCAGGATTTCAAAATAAACATCTTGTTCGTTTCGTATCAAGCCAGTTGAAAGAAGTGGGATGGCAGCATACATATGATTGGACGAAAAATGAAAGAGCAACCAATAGAGAACAATTGCAAAAGATTGGTGAAGAAGAACAAGAAGCGATTCGAGAAGCTGATGTCTTCTTACTCATACTAAATGGTGGAAATGGAAGTCATACAGAATTAGGGATGGCAATTGCTTTAGAAAAGAAAATTTATATATATCACAAGGGCAATGAGTTGCAAACTACATTCTACCATTTACGAGAAGTTGATATTTTCGAAGGAGAAATTGAGGGGCTTGTCTCATATATATTGAATAAAGTGGAATGTTAGACGTGGGAATGTAGCGAGAAATATTTCTTGTAAAAAAAAGAGTGAAGGTTACCATTAGGCTATTTTGGGCACAGTTATTATAAGTAAAGCATATAAAGGAGTTATAAATATGAAATTAGAAAATGGATGGGAAACAAGTTTTTTAGAAGTTGTACAAAACAGTGAATTTAAGAAAGATGCAATTCTTAGTCAATTACTTTTTGCAGATAGTGAAGAAGTAGAAGAGCTTGTTGATGATTACGGTTATGAAGAGATTATTGAACGCGAACATGATGATGAGTTAGCAGGAATTTTAGGAGAAGAACTTTTTAGTGAGATGGAGCGAAACGTATTCTTAGCTTCACAGCCAGAAGAAAAACTGATTTCATTCGTAAATGGATTAGGTTTTCACGTGTTAGATTGGATCGTGCTTCTTGAAACAGAATTTGGCATTGATAGCGCAAATTTCACATCGGATGCAGTGAAAATGTTAGAAAATCGTTTTAGACAGTTTCCATACATAGAAGATAAAACGATTTTTGATATGACTTTTGGAGAGGTAATGGATGTATTACAATCCATTACAGGATTACAATTGAAAGAAAAGATGAACATATAAAGAAAAAGAACGTGAGGATATCACGTTCTTTTTTTTACATAATAATAATTTTATCATCTAGCTTTGTTTGTCCAGTAAGAAGTGCATTTAAATACTCTACTTTTCGTATGCAAGCTTGTATATGTCTTTCAACCTCTTGTAACTCTGCTTGGTGATGCGTTTCAATTGGATGAATTTGTACGTTAAATTTTTCGAATTGACTACTATATGTTATTGCTGCATAGCCGCTCATAATATCGGTTTCGTTATGAAATAAAAATTGCTTCGTTTCTTCACAGAATGATACATCCTGAAAGCCATATACTTTTAATGCTTCAATTACTTTTTTAATCATGTTTGTATTCATTTTTTAACCCTCTTTACGAAGTTCTACTTTTATATTATAACATAAAAAGTTACGTAGAAAGCGCTTCCAAGTGTATTTTATTATAATCTTTACGTTTTAATCATAAAAATGAAACAAAGAAAAAATAATTGTAAAGAAGGAAGGACTCTTTTATTGTTTCGTCATATATATAGAGAAATAGTGCAATGAAAGGAAATTTTCCGAGGTGGAGATTGTATTTCCAATTTGAGCGCAGTAAAAGAGGTGAGAATCTTGAACTTTGATATTGTAGGACAAAAAGCATATATAAAAGATGGGCCGCATCGGAACCGAATTGGAACTGTAAAGAAAAATGAAAAACAATTAGAAACCCACTTTGCTATTGTAATTGGGGAACAAAGTATTGCTGTAGAGCTAAAGGATATCGTGTTAGTTGGAGTAGATGTAGGACAATTTCATACATGGTGCGAGCAAAATGGTTATTTGTAAAAGGACGGGCTGTGAGATAATGAAATATATTTGAGAAAAGAGAATATGTTATTGTATTCTCTTTTTCTGTGTGTAAGGAGGCGGAAATGAAGTATAAAGAACAAAATTTTACATTGGAATTGAAAGAGAAAATTCAATGCATGGAAAAGGAAATAGAGCGAATATCACTTAAACTTTGTAAAGAGTATTCACATTTATACATAGAAAAAAATATGAAATTATGTATGGAATTTGCAAGAGATAAGGAGAATCCCTTTGAAATGGGCTATTATTCATCAGTTTCTATAGCGGTATTAGATGAAGAAGAGGAGATGATTGAATTTTACATCATTCCAATTTGGAAATGCGAAAATGTTTTTTTAGGAATGCCAATTCAATCGAGAATATTGGGGAGTAAGAAAATAGGGGAACTTGTTGATGAATCTTACTATGAGATTGAAGAGGAGTTAAAAGAGCAACTAGAAGAATACTTGGAGTGATAACTTTCAAGATAAGATGTATAGAGATGGAATATAATAAAAAAAGACGCTAACTGATATTATCCCCTTTAAGTAGACAGTGTAAAAAGACCATGCACATACATGGATGTTACACTATTACTTGGAGGGGATTTTTCATGACTAAAAAAGG
>NZ_JBFUIN010000274.1:0-4178 GCF_056401855.1 Bacillus sp. P4_D3 | reverse complement strand
GCTTCTACTTCATCAGTAATTTGTACATTCTTTAGCATAGTTGGCATAACGACATTCGGTGTATCCGTTGTAACAACTCCGATGAATCCTACAKGAACTCCATCTACCATTTTTACAGTAAATGGTGGTAAAAATAAGCGGCCAGTTGATTTATTATAGAAGTTTGCAGCGACATAAGGGAAGTTTGCTCCTTTGAAATTCCCTGTTTTTTCATGATATCCACCATAAATAAGGCGTCGCATTTCATCAATGCCTTCATCAAATTCATGATTTCCAATTGTACCAACATCAAATTTTAAGTCATTTAAAAATTCAATAGTTGGTTCGTCCTGTAATAAAGCAGAAACTGGTGGGCTAGCTCCGGCAATATCTCCAGCATGTACAAGAAGTGTATTAGGGTTTTGTTTTTTGCGTTCTTTTAAATAAGTAGCTAAGTAATCAGCACCACCAGCTTCTTTATTGTTAATTTTTTTTACAGTATCTAGTTGTCCATGGAAATCATTAATACCAAGCATTTGTACGTCTATGTATCGGTTTTGTTCGGCAGGAGCCTGAGATGGAGGAGCGGCGAATACGCTTGAAAAAGTAAGGGTGCTTAAAACAGCAACAGCAGGAATAATTTTTTTCCACATAATTAATTTCTCCTTTTTTTATAATCTGACATCATACGACATAATTTTAATAGATTACTAGGATTATATCTACAATAAAATTTAGTTTTTTCGAAAAATTAACATATTTACAAAAAAAGAATAATAGAGAATCGGGGGCATGTATCTTTTTTATTGTCGATTTCACCGTGTATCCTCTATAATGGAGAAAAAAGTAAAAGGTGAATAGTATGAAGAAAAAGAAGCAAAGACAAACACAAAGACACTCTCAAATGAATCAACCAGAGAAAGAATCACTTACACTAGGTGATCAATTGAACGATTCGTTAATGCAACAATTAAAGAATAAGAAAAAAGAGTTGCAAGTGAGAGAAGAGAAAAAAGAGGCAGCAGAACAAGAAAGAAAGCGTAAGGAACAAAAAGAACGTGAAAAGAATAAATCATTTGAAGAACTGTTAAGTGAAAGTAGCCTTACTTGGAAAGACTTTAAATAATAAAAAGATGATCAGTGAAATGCCGCTGATCATTTTTTTGACGAGTTTGTAAGAAAAGGGGAGTTAGAATGAGGGAAATTGTAGTCGTTTCGTACGAAAATCATTGGAGTGAGAAATTTCAAATGGAGGCCGAAAGATTAAAATCGGCGATGCCAGAAACGGTAAAAATCCATCATATTGGAAGTACGTCAGTGCCAGGACTAGCAGCTAAACCTATTATTGATATGATCATGGAAGTAGAAAGTATCGACAGAGTAGATCATTGGAATGAACGATTTAAAGAGCTTGGTTACATCGTGAAAGGGGAAAATGGTATTTCAGGTCGTCGTTTTTTTATTCATGGAACGGAGGAGAAACGCTCGTATCACTTGCACGTATTTGAAAAAGGGAATCCTGAGATTACAAGGCATTTATCGTTTCGTGATTACATGATGGCTCATTGTGAAGAAGCAGAGGCATATGCAACTTTAAAGAAAGAACTAGCGGAAAAATATACATATGATGGCACGATGTATACGGAAGGGAAAAATGAGTTTGTACGTAATGTTGATGAAAAAGCGAAAGAATGGAAAGGAAATAACGTGAATGACTGAGTTCACGTTATTTTTTTAAACGTGTATAAAAGTATTATGTAAACTGTACGTATGTTTTGACTTTTTGGATGAATCTTGTTGAAATAAAGTGGTGGTATACAAAAAATGTAACATTGAAAGGGAGAACGAGTGTGCATATTCCAACAACTACACTTCATAATGGTGTGAAAATGCCGATGATTGGTCTAGGCGTTTATAAAGCGAAAGAAGGCAACGAAGTTAAACAAGCAGTAAAAACAGCATTAGAATTTGGATACCGTTCGATTGATACAGCAACTGTATATGAAAATGAAAGCGGTGTCGGAGAGGCGATTCGTGAATCAGGAATCCCGCGAGAAGACTTGTTTATTACAACAAAAGTTTGGAACGACGATCAAGGGTACGAGGAGACGCTCGAGGCGTTTGAAAAAAGTTTAAAGAAATTACAAATGGACTATGTAGATTTATATTTAATCCATTGGCCGATAAGAGGGAAGTATGTTGATACGTACCGTGCTCTAGAAAAGCTATATGAAGAAGGTAAAGTGCGTGCCATTGGTGTTTCTAATTTTCATAAACATCACTTAGAACTGTTATTACCAAATTGCAAAGTGAAGCCGATGGTAAACCAAGTTGAACTTCATCCAATGTTAGCGCAATTTGAATTGCGTGATTTTTGTCAAGGTGAGCAAATTCAAATGGAAGCGTGGAGTCCTTTAATGAGAGGCGGCGAAGTATTCCAGCATCCAATTATTCAGGCTATTTCTAAAAAATATGAAAAGTCACCTGCACAAGTTATATTAAGGTGGGATATTCAAAGTGGGATTGTGACTATTCCTAAATCTGTTACGCCATCTCGTATTAAAGAGAACTTTACTATTTTTGATTTCTCATTAACTGAAGAAGAGATGGATCAAATTAATACGTTAAATCGTAATTTACATGTAGGAACGAATCCTGATAAATATGATACGTTATAAAAACGCTATCTGTACGGTTATAGAAAGTGGTGGGAAAGTTGCCCGAACTCTACAAATCAATTGATTTTAGTTCAAAATAAGAAAAATAATAGTCGTTTATTCTCGATAGATAAACATAACGTTAAATTAGTTCATGAAACAACTTCTCACCCATATAAAGATCAATACAAAGAAGGTGTCTCTAAAAGGTCATTTTTAATGAGCTTTTGGGACACCTTCTTTTTTAACTTGATAGCTATGACCTGTACGGTAACGTTTTTTTAACGATGTAATGTATATGTATCAAATTTAACAATTTGCTGAAGTTGTGTATATTCTTCTTTTGTTAACGACGTTTGTTCCCCAGCATGTACATTTGCTTGCAACTGTTGAATAGAGCTTGCACCAGGTATAACAGATGCAACATTTTCATTATGTAAGCAGTATTGAATGGCTGATCCAGTTAAAGATCTTTCTCCTATAATTTCTTTTACACTCGCGAGTGTTGTATTTAATTCATCATAAGAATAGGAGAGGTAATCTTTTTCCTTTACTCTTTCTATCTTGCTTGCATTGTTGTTAGTTAAAATGCCTTTCGCAAGTGGTCCGCGTGCGATGACACTAATTTGATGTTCATTAAGCAGTGGGAACCATTCTTCAGGACGACGATTTAAAAGGCTGTACTCCATTAATACACTAATGATATTTGAACGTTTTGCATACTCACGAATGACATTTGGACGTATAGAAGAGATACCATAATGACGAATAATACCTTCTTTTTTCAATTCTTCAAAGGCTTCAATTGTTTCATCTATAGGATCTTCAGTCGTCCCGCCATGCAGTTGATATAAATCAATATAATCTGTTTGAAGTCTACGTAAACTCTCTTTTGCTTCGGCTTTTATATAAGCTTTAGAAGGATCCCAAGACCAGCCGTTTTTTTCTTCTGTCCATCGATTTCCAACCTTTGTTGTAAGAACAATTTGGTCGCGTTTTCCTTTCAGAGATTTTCCAACAAATTCTTCATTTAATCCATAATCGTATAAGTCCGCTGTATCAAAAAAGTTAATTCCTAAATTGATTGCCTCATCGATAATACGCATAGCTTCAGCCTCAGATGTACCGAGAGACATACAGCCAAATCCAATTTCCGTAACATATAAATCTGAGTTTCCTAATTGACGTTTTTTCATAGGTCAACCTCCTTATCTTTATTGTACGAAAGGGAAAGGAGGTTGACAAACTTTTACTTTTTATTTGCTGTAATCCACTCTTGTACAGTTGTATACTCTTTGCCATATTGTTTTAGCTTATGACGAATTTGCCATGCTTTGCCGACTAAAGTGACGCGATTTGGTAAAATGTAAACTTTCATTTCTATCACGCTCCTTTCAATGTGGTAAAATGTATGAAGAACGATTAGGAAATAGAACAGGGAGATGAAGTAGTATGAGTAATCTTGCAGAAAGAACAGTAAAAACTGAACCGATTTTTGATGGTAGAGTTATAAAAGTTCGTGTTGATGATGTAGTATTACCA
>NZ_JBFUIN010000273.1:0-4178 GCF_056401855.1 Bacillus sp. P4_D3 | reverse complement strand
TAATGTACGAATGATGGATCATATTTATGAAATAGAGGATATTAACGTCCAATATGGTGCTTGTGACGTCGAGATTGATTTAACAACTGCTATGATTCCAGAGGGGGAAACGGTTATTGTTATTCGGGGCGTCATTGGTAATATTCGTTTATATGTACCATATGATATTGAATTGTCTTTAAATCATTCTGTTATTGTTGGGCGAGTGCTCCTGCCAGGACATGAAGAAACTGGATTTAACCGTAATGTTACGTTTAGAACAGAACAGTATAAAGAAGCCCCTCGTCGTATTAAAATTATTTCTTCGCTTGTCGTAGGCGATACGGAAGTGAGGAAAGTATAATGAAAAAACAAAGGAATATTTCGTGGATGTATATTCGTTATTCTATGTTGTCCTCTGTGAGTATCGCACTTATTTGTACAATTGTATATGTATGGAAAAGCGAGCAACAAGTTTATGATTTACTATGGAAAGAATCCATTGCTTCTGTTCCAATTGGCTTGTTTATTATAAGTACGAGTCTTCTTATCGGAGGAATTGTAGGATATGCAATCGGTTATTATATAGAGCAGCGTATACAAGGATTAAATACTTTTCTATTTGAAGTAGAGCGAGGGAATTTTCCGAGTGATGTTTCATTTACTGCGGATGATGAATTTCATGAAGTGGAACGAAAAGTAATTGGTCTTGCTCGTCGCTTAGAGGAGCAAGCTGGGCTATTTCAAAAAGTAACGAATGAACGAGCCCATTGGAATGAAGAGATGAGACAAGAAGCGATTTCTCAAGAAAGGCATCGATTAGCGAGAGAGCTGCATGATTCTGTAAGTCAGCAGCTTTTTGCAATGTCGATGATGATGTCAGCCATTAATGAACAAGTAGCTAAAATTCCAGACACGACGCAAAAACAGTTGCAGCTTGTTGAAAATATGGTTGTAAATGCACAATCAGAAATGAGAGCATTGCTCCTTCATTTACGCCCAGTGCAGTTAGAAGGTAAGAAACTAACAGAGGGTATAGAAGAATTATTAACAGAGCTGTCTAGAAAGCAACATATGAAAATTGAATGGTTAATTGAACCGATTCAATTGAAAAAAGGTGTAGAGGATCATTTATTCCGTATTGTACAAGAGGCGCTGTCTAATACTTTACGGCATGCGAAGGCAAAGAAAACCGAAGTACGCCTTCGTAAAATTGATCAATATGCGATTTTGAAAATTATTGATGACGGTGTTGGGTTTAAAGTTGGTGTTAATAAGGCTGGTTCATACGGTTTAAGGTCAATGCAAGAGCGAGTTCATGAAATTGGTGGTACATTAAAAGTTCTTAGTTTTCCGAATAAAGGTACGCAAATAGAAGTGAAAGTACCGATTATGATTGAGAGAGGGGGAGAATCATGATAAAAGTATTATTAGTTGATGATCATGAAATGGTTCGAATGGGTGTATCAGCATATTTATCAACGCAGCCAGATATTGAAGTAGTTGGAGAAGCTGAAAATGGAAGAAAAGGTTCAGAGTTAGCTTTGCAATTAAGACCGGATATTATTTTAATGGACCTTGTTATGGATGAGATGGATGGGGTTGAAGCGACACGTGCTATTATTCAAGAATGGCCAGAAGCGAAAATTGTAGTTGTCACGAGCTTTTTAGATGATGAAAAGTTATATCCTGTTATTGAGGCGGGGGCGACAAGTTATTTATTAAAAACATCAAGAGCGAGTGATATTGCAGATGCTGTACGAGCTACTTATGATGGGGAAACGGTATTAGAGCCGAAAGTTACTGGCAAAATGATGTCTCGTATGCGTCAGAAGAAAGAACAACCTTTGCATGAGGAGTTAACAGAAAGAGAGTCTGAAATTTTGTTATTAATTGCAGAGGGGAAAAGTAATCAAGAGATTGCAGATGAGTTGTTTATTGCCCTTAAAACAGTAAAGACACATGTGAGTAATATATTAAATAAGCTAAATGTAAGTGACCGGACACAGGCGGTTATTTATGCGTTTAGACACCAATTGACGAAATAAGAAGGAAGCTTTGGCTATATATGGTCAAAGCTTTTTGTTGACGGTTAATTATGTAAGCGTTATCATTAAGGTGTTAACAGTACATACAAAGGGGAGAGAGTGTATGTTAGTTCAAACGATATTTGGAATGGATGAAACGAAAAAATTAGGTAACTATGTGAATGCGTTGCAAGCACTTTGTGAACAATATGATATTGAAATAGATCGTATTGCAATTATTGAGGCGACAGAAGAATATTATTTATTTCTAGTAAAACAAGAAGATTGCTATGATGTTGTAAAAGTAGAAACAGTGGATACGAATATTGATTACTATACGAAAGCTTATAAAGTAAGTAGCTTTAATCATACTTCTTATCAAATGTAAAAAACTCCCGAAATGGGAGTTTTTTTATGATACTTTCGATTCAGGTGAATGATCCGTTAATGGTACTGCTTTGGCACCACTTAATTTTGCGATAGTAAAACCGATAATAGCCCCAACTAATGCTGGTACTAACCAGCCAATTCCTTCATTATATAATGGAATAAACTCGAAATAAGATGTGATAGATGAAACAGGAATATTCCCTTGTTTTAAACCATCAAATACGCTCACAACTGCAGATCCAATTAACGCACCTACATAAACAGAACGATATCCACCGAAATATTTATGAAGTAATGATAGTAATACGAGTACAATCGCAATTGGATATACAACAAGTAAAATAGGAACAGAGATTGCGATAATTTTTGTTAAACCTAAGTTGGCAACTAATAATCCTAACGAGCAAATGACACTTGCTAACGTTTTATATGAAAATTTCGTTAATAATGTTGAGAAGTATTGACTGCATGCAGATACAAGTCCAATACATGTTGTTAAGCAAGCGAGTGTAACGATAAGAGATAATAGAATTAAACCATATGGACCGAGTAATTGTTGTACGATAACGGTAAGTAGCTGTCCGCCATTTGTTGCGTATCCGAGAGAGACACTAGTTGTACCGAGCCAGCCAAGTGCACCATATACAAGTACGAGACCGGTAGCGGCAATAAGTCCTGCTTTTGCTGTTGCGATGGCAATGGATTTACGGTCATTCACACCTTTTGAGCGAATTGCATTTACAACGATAATTCCAAATGCAAGTGCTGAAATGGTATCCATTGTTAAGTATCCTTCCATAAAACCTTTGAAAATTGGAGAAATTTGATACTCTTGCATTGCTGGTCCGGATTGCCCGAGGGGTGTAAATACACCCTTAACGAATAATAAGAAAATAGAGAGTAATAAAATAGGTGTTAATACGCTTCCGATACGATCGACGAGTTTAGAAGGATTTAAACTAAGCCAAAATACGATAGCAAAGAAGATGACTGTGTATAAAAATAGCGCTAGGCTGCTAGAGCGAATAGTTTCTGGTAAGAAAGAACTAACTCCCATTTCATAAGCGACATTAGCAACGCGTGGGATGCCCATAGATGGACCGATTGCAATGTATACAACTACTGTAAAGAATATTCCGAATGATGGGTGAACATGACTTGCAAGTTGTTGCATTCCATTTCCTGATAGAGAAATGGCGATAACAGTAAGTAGCGGTAAGCCGACTCCTGTTAGTAAAAAACCAATCATTGCTGGCCAAAAGTTTTCACCAGCATTTTGTCCAAGCATTGGAGGGAAAATTAAATTACCTGCTCCAAAAAA
This sequence comes from Bacillus sp. P4_D3, assembly GCF_056401855.1. Taxonomy (NCBI): domain Bacteria; kingdom Bacillati; phylum Bacillota; class Bacilli; order Caryophanales; family Bacillaceae; genus Bacillus; species Bacillus sp. P4_D3. Next base: position 461 of record NZ_JBFUIN010000273.1, on the reverse strand, counting down.
TAAAGAAAATAGCATAAGACCTGTGAAAAAAATATGTTTTTTTGATACAGTGTTCATTGTTTTTGCCTCCTTTTTTGTAAATTCATTGTAAGAACACAAAAAACTCGTCCCTTAAGAAAGGGACGAGTTATATTTACCCGCGATACCACCCTAATTTATACATGTAGAAATATATTTATATGTATACGGCTTACAACGTACAACATGATACGTGTTCCTTGTAACGGAGGACGACCGGTAAGAACTTACTTCAGCATTCGGTTCTACTTCTCGGAGATGATTTTCGGTTACGAACTGAGCATTGGCTTTCAGCAAAATACCAACTCTCTGGGGAACAGCCCTGTAACGTACTCGTTCTCGTCAATGAATTTTTATTTAAGTATTCTGACAATATTTTCACATGTTTTTTTTAGAAAGTCAACATATTTTTTGGGAAATATACTTTCCTGTAGAAATATAGC
>NZ_JBFUIN010000272.1:0-4205 GCF_056401855.1 Bacillus sp. P4_D3 | reverse complement strand
GTAATTCTCGGATAACCTTACAAACATGTCTTTTGCATAGTCTGACATATCATCATCAAATACATTTCTTCTGTATTTCACAACCAACACAAGATGATAATACAACAAGAACACTGAATGATTATTACTATCTAATTTCATTTATATACCAACCTTTTTATCTTATAATACTGATTATATCGTATAGAAAATAAAAAGCACAGTTACGCGCTTTTTGGCTACGCCAAACCGAAATTCATCTCCCGCCTATCGTTGGGCTACGCCCTGCGCACGCTTGAGGAAGGAGAATTCTTTCGGGTAATCCGTTAAAAAATCATTCTCACACCTCTTTTTTTCGGAATTTTATTTAAGCCACTTAAAATCCCGAATAACAAACATAATCTCATTCGATACCAAATATATTAACGATTCATTAAAAATCGATTACAAACAAATCTGGAACGTGATTTTCTCTGGAATGAAAATTTTTTGTGCTGAAAATTATATAAAAATTGTTTTCCAACACACCCAATTGAAAATCCCGGTAAAAAGGAGCTAAATTTTCATCACTACTCATATCTCTCCTCCAAAAACAGTCTTATCTTTTAGAATAATAAGACTAATTACGATGCAAATTGTAGGATTTTTATACTTTTTGTCGAATACGTGTAAAAAGGAGGGAATATGGCATGCTGTTCACAGGATTCTTCATTAATCTATCTATTTTTTCTTTCCTAGCTAGTTCAGCTATTTTTATTCAAGTATTTATAAGGAAAATGGATTATAAATTTATCCATTTATTTTGGGGCACATATGCAGGTATCATAGCTGCCATTTTGATGATTTTTAATTTTAAGCACATGGGATTGTTTTATGACTTGCGAGCCGTTCCTCTTATTATTTCGTTTATTTATTTTGGTCGTACAGCTGGCTGGATTACGTTAATGTTTATTTTATTTATGCGTATTTTCTACCTTGGTGGTGATTGGGGACCAGCTTTGATAGCTGCTTTAGGAATTGCTACTATATATACTATATTCAAAACATATCTCAAAAATACCCATCCCTTTAAAAGCGTCTTTCTTTATCTAGCTGTTTATCTAGCCATAATTCATTGGGTATTTGGATTCTTTTTTCCTTCTATCTCACTTATACTTCTTGACATCCAAGGTACATTATTTATATCTTGCGGACTCTTAATTGGTGTTTTTCTTATGGAATCCTATCAAAATTTATATAACTTAACACAAGACCTAGCTAAAGCGAATGAAACTTTACTAGAATCAAAGCAAGTATTAAGGGATACCGTACATGAATTGCAAGGAGGTATTTTTAAATTTAAAAAAGAAAATGGGGATTTTATCCACACTTTATGTGATGGGCAGTTATTTTATCACCATGGGTTTCACTCCGAACAAGTGGTAGGAAAAAGTTTACTGACCATAGATTCTTCCATTGTTCCATTTCATTTACTTCCTCGACTACTAAAATATTATCAAGAGGCATGGGATGGTGAAGAAGTCAATTTCGAACTGCCATGGCCAACTGATGAGACTATTATCCTTTTCTCTCTTAGGCCTGTTAAAAGAGAGGGAACAGTGGTTGAGGTGGTTGGTTCTACGGTTGATATAACGAAAAGAAAAAATGCGGAAGATGAACTAAAGGTGACGAAAGAACGTCTGGAGTCATTTGTAAATCATAACGTAGATGCTATCACTATATTTGATTTAGATGGACATATGATACAAGCGAATAAAGCTTATGAGAAGATATTTGGTTGGTCAGAAAAAGAAAGCTTTGGAAAAAAATTACCTTGCGTACCTGATTTTTTAATGAATCAAACCTTAGAAACTATCAAAAACATTAAAAATATTAATACAAAAGACCTTGTTATAAATAGAGTAGAAACAGTTAGACAACGAAAAGACCACACGCTCATTGATGTAAGCTTGACAATTTCACCCATTTTAGATTTAAGGGGCAATGTAATTGCTTTATCAGGAATTTGTAGAGACATTTCTGAAAGGAAACAAGCAGAAAGAGAGCTGCATCAATTACACCAGCAATTAAGTGACAGTGAAATGAAATACCGTGCACTCATCGAACAAGCAACTGATGCAGTATATGTAGTGGAGCTGAATGAGGATCAATTTCCAACTCGCTTTGTCGAAGTAAATCCTGTTGCGTGTAAAAGGTTTGGATATAGTAGAGAAGAGCTTCTTTCGATGCCATTTCCTAGTGACGTTCCGCCAGATTCTCCAATGGTCCAAGGAATCATAGAAAAAATTAGAGAAGGGCAAACTGCTTTCACATTACAAGATGAATTTGTTTTTCCTAAAGGAAAGACCATGACAATTGAATTTTCTGTTCGTGTGTTTAACTTGAATGGAAAAAAAGTTTTCTTGAGTATCTCTCGAGACATCACCGAAAGGCTAAAAACAGAGGAATTATTACGAAAATCAGAGAAACTTGCTGTAGTAGGTCAATTATCCACTGCAATTGCCCATGAAATTAAAAACCCTTTAACAGCAATGAAAGGATTCATGCAGTTATTAAAACCAATGGAAAATAAGAACACTGAGCATTATATAGATATAGTGTTATCAGAGATTGAACGTATAGATAGTATTACTAATGAATTTATGACATTAGCAAAACCTGAAGCATTAGAAATTAAAACTAATGACCTGAATATATTAATGAAGCAAATCGTAATGTTACTTGAACCTCAAGCGATAATGAATTGCATACAAATTACAACTGAGTTTACATCTGATACTTCATTCATACTTTGTGAAGGAAATCAATTAAAGCAAGCTTTTATAAATGTCTTAAAAAATGCGATTGAAGCAACACCAATGGGAGGGGAAATCTTGATTCAAATCGAATATGCACCTGATAAAAAACAGGTAAACATTCAATTTACCGATTACGGGTGTGGAATTGAAAAAGAACGTTTACCTTATCTAGGGGAACCATTTTATAGTATCAAAGAAAATGGTATCGGTTTAGGATTAATGATTTGTTATAAAATTATTGAAAAGCACCAAGGAAAGATACTTATTGAAAGTGAAGTAGGAAAAGGAACAACAGTTAATATAAACCTTCCTATATCTACTCTCGAAAAAGAAAACTCTTATTCATCTTTTTAGGTACATCCTAGAACCATGAAGTATTAGTTTACAAACCAGTAGTTTTCTGTGAAAAAAACGGTAATTTCATTCCAAACCTAAAAGTTAGACTAAAGTCTTTCATACACTTTCCCATATTGCAAAACCTGTTATAACAAAAGAGTTTAAAATAAGGAAAGGCCGCAAAGCGTTTTACACAAAGCGCTTTACGGCCTTTTGATTTTTTATAGCATAACCAGTCTTTTTATCTCATTCGTTGACGAACAAATACGAATCCACCTAAAGCCATCAACAACATTCCTACAATATATGAAATCATCTCCATTGATGTTCCACCTGTTTTAGGAAGCCATACTGATGTCTTATTATTTTCTTTAGTAGGTGGAACTTTTGAATCTGTGCTTGGATCTTTTGGATCTGTGCTCGGGTCTTTTGGATCTACGCTTGGATCTTTTGGATCTATGCCCGGATCTTTTGGATCTACGCTTGGATCTTTTGGATCTATGCTCGGATCTTTTGGATCTACGCTTGGATCTTTTGGATCTATGCTCGGATCTTTTGGATCTACGCTTGGATCTTTTGGATCTATGCTCGGATCTTTTGGATTTTCTTTGATTTTTGTATTCGTAATATCATAACCTTTTACTTCGGATTTATATCCATCCACCGGTTGTTCTTTTACTTCATACTTGTACGCATTGCCTTCGGCATCGTATGCCGCTAAGTCTTTGAATGTATATTTCCAACCTGTTGCTTCACTTACTTCTTGTGTATTGATGACCTGACCGTTTTGTAGTAAATCTACTTTGATTGTTTTCGGACGATCTGTCGCATTGCCATCTTTCCACGTTTTCGTTCCTTCTACTGTTGTCTGTGCTACTTTTGTATTTGTAATGTCATAACCTTTTACTTCGGATTTATATCCATCCACTGGTTGTTCTTTCACTTCATACTTGTACGCATTGCCTTCGGCATCGTATGCCGCTAAGTCTTTGAATCCATATTTCCAGCCTGTTGCTTCACTTACTTCTTGCGTCGCAACTACTTGGCCATTTTGTAGTAAGTCTACTTTGATTGTTGCCGGACGATTTGTTG
>NZ_JBFUIN010000271.1:0-4213 GCF_056401855.1 Bacillus sp. P4_D3 | reverse complement strand
TCTAGTATATCCGGCTCTTATTCCTCAACCTCCTCAAGATTTAGGTGATGAGGAAGATGTATTTGAAAAAGCGATAGAACATGATATTTTATTACACCATCCCTTTGAGTCGTTTCAGCCAGTCGTTGATTTTGTCCGTGATGCGGCAGATGACTCGAATGTACTTGCAATCAAACAAACATTATATCGTGTAAGTGGAGATTCTCCAATAATTCAGGCGTTGAAGGTAGCAGCTGAAAAAGGAAAACAAGTGACGGTATTGGTTGAGTTAAAGGCGAGGTTTGATGAAGAGAATAATGTTAATTGGGCTAAAGAATTGGAACAGGCCGGATGTCACGTTATTTACGGAGTAAGTCACTTGAAAACGCATAGTAAAATTACGTTAGTTGTAAGAAGAAGAAACGGAAAAATTGAAAGGTTTGTACATCTTGGAACCGGAAATTATAATGATGCAACAGCGAAGTTGTATACCGATTTTGGATATATTACATCGCGAAAAGACTTTGGTGTAGATGCAACAAATTTCTTTAATTATTTGAGTGGTTATACAAAAAAACCGCATTTTCATCATTTATCTGTTGCCCCGTTTGATATAAGAGAGCAGTTTATGGAGTTAATAGATGAGGAAATTCGTTACCATAGACAATATGGAAATGGATATATTATCGCTAAGATGAATTCGTTAACAGATAAACCGTTAATAAAAAAAATGTATGAAGCATCGCAAGCTGGGGTAAGGATAGAGCTCATCGTTAGAGGGACATGTTGTTTAAGACCTGGTATTCCAAATGTAAGTGAAAATATTCGTGTAGTTAGTGTTGTGGGAAGATATTTAGAACATAGCCGTATTTATTATTTCCATCATAATGGAGATGAAAAAATATATTTATCTTCAGCTGATTTGATGACGCGAAATATGGAAAAACGAGTAGAAATATCCTTCCCGATTTTAGATATTGAAATGAAAGCGAGAATAAAGGCAATTTTACAGCTAATTTTAGCCGATAATGTGAAAACACGTGAACAAAATAAAGATGGTGACTATTATTATATAATTAATAGTAGTATAGAAGAAATTGATAGCCAAGTGAATTTATTTAAGATGGCGTACCAAAATACAGATGCTGAATAATAGAGAAAAAGTAAAAACCTCTTAATCGAAATTAAGAGGTTTTTATTTTTTTCTCTACTCATTCTTCCATAAATGGAAGAATGAGTAGAGAGAATAGTTTTTTATTATAGGCGTGTGATAAATCGGTTCGTTGATAGAAAAACATTAGAAGAATCGTTGTTTTAAATTAATAATAGTATGGTTGTTGACAAGGCCCTCCGTAACAAGGAAAGGGTGCTGGTGGTGGGAAAGGCGGTGGATATGGCGGATAAAACGGTCTAGGGCCGAAAGCTAATGCTCCACCGAGTAACCCTCCAGCAATTCCAGCTAGAAATGGAACACCGAAAAATGGAAAGAAGCGTGAGTCGCCTGCTGGGCCAATAGATGCTGAACGAACTGGGATTGGTTGATAATATGGATACATGAACAAACCTCCTTTACTGGACTCATTTTTATCATATGGTGGACCAAGTGTGGATGAGCGCGTACAAGAAAGGATATGTAAGAAAATAGGCGAATTGTTACGAATGTTGTAGGATAAAGAGTGTAATTTCAGGTTTTGACATAAAGCGGAATGGGACACGTGTTCTTCCAATACCTCGATTGACATAAAGAGTCAAACCTTGAATGTTATAGAAACCCTCAATATATTCTTTTGCAAGCGACGGGGTAATAATAGCACCTAAAAAAGGAATTTGTACTTGTCCGCCATGGCTATGACCAGAAAGTTGAAGATTGATTGGATAGGTAGCGATTTGTGGCGCGATATCTGGTTCGTGAACGAGAACAATTGTATAAATGTTTTGTTTTGCATGTTGTAAAGTTTCCGCTATTTTTGGTTTACCTAGTAGCATATCATCGAGCCCGAAAATAGAAATTTCACTATTATCCAGTAAACGAATTCGTTTTTCGCTATTTTGCAAAAGTTCAAATCCAGATTCGCGCATGATGTGATCATAGTATTCAGTTCCATATCCACCATGGTCGTGGTTACCATAAATAGAAAATTTACCGAAGGGTGCCTGTATATTCTTTAAAATGGATGCAACAAAAGGAGCCTCGGTATATGTTTGGTAATTATCAATGAGATCACCAGTAAAAAGGACAATATCTGGCTTTTCAGCATTAATCTTGGAAACGATTTGAGATAAATGTTGGAGAGAGAAATAGTATCCTAGATGTAAATCGCTAAATTGAAGGATTTTCATACCATGAAAACCTTTTGGTATGAGCTGTGATTTAAGTGTGTGTTGCGTAAAAGAAAGCAAATAGGGCTCTATATATTTAGCATAATAATAGCCGATACTAGCGGTTATAAATGAATATAGACAAGTGCGTATTCCAGATTTTAAAAAATTTCTTCTTGTAATTTTCTTCATATATAGGTTACTCGAATCTCCCTTCAGTTTTTTGGAAATATATTTTAAACACTAAAAAAGTAGTATAGATTACGAAAAAATGAACGAAAAGAAACCCCTTTACGTTAAAATATCAGAAAAATTGAAAAATATAAAGATTTCTATCAAATAAAGTGATAAAATGAATGTGTATTCATTTTTTGGAGGGGATGTATGTGAAAGAGAAGGTAGTTATTATAACAGGTGGATCAAGTGGAATGGGAAAAGGGATGGCGACTCGTTTTGCGAAAGAAGGGGCACGAGTTGTTATTACAGGGCGTACAAAAGAAAAGCTAGAAGAAGCAAAGTTAGAAATTGAACAGTTTCCAGGGCAAGTATTATCTGTACAAATGGATGTACGAAATACTGATGATATTCAAAAAATGATTGAACATATTGATGAGAAGTTTGGACGAATTGATATTTTAATAAATAATGCAGCCGGAAACTTTATTTGTCCAGCAGAGGACTTATCTGTTAATGGCTGGAATTCGGTAATTAATATTGTATTAAATGGTACATTTTATTGCAGTCAGGCTGTTGGTAAATATTGGATTGAAAAAGGTATAAAAGGAAATATTATTAACATGGTGGCAACATATGCATGGGATGCAGGCCCAGGGGTTATCCATTCGGCAGCAGCTAAAGCTGGTGTATTAGCAATGACAAAAACTCTTGCTGTTGAGTGGGGACGTAAATATGGGATACGAGTTAACGCTATCGCACCAGGACCAATTGAACGTACAGGTGGTGCCGATAAATTATGGATTTCAGAAGAAATGGCTAAGCGTACAATACAAAGTGTCCCGCTTGGTAGGCTGGGGACACCAGAAGAAATTGCGGGTCTAGCTTATTATTTATGTTCAGATGAAGCTGCATACATAAATGGAACTTGTATGACAATGGATGGTGGCCAGCATTTGCACCAATATCCATTTTAAAAGGGATGGAAAATGAATGATTTATTATTTTTTCTTTGGTAAAATGTGACGAAGTTGTGACATGTGAGAGAAATGTGTTTACAAAGGGGAATATATACGTTATATTTAAGACCTCTTTTTTCTTCATAGTAGAATTGCTAATTCCCCTTAGCATTTTACCCCTCTAATCCCTTCAGGAAAACTGAAGGGATTTTTTATTATTTTTCCGTAAATATCGTGTTATAATTTTTGAAAAGTAAAGGGAGGGAAGCACGTTGATAGATGCGTTAGATGTAATGAGTAACTTGGATAAAGTCCTTCCTTATTATCAAGCTATTTTTAGTGCTGATGAGCATACAGTAATTGGATATGAAGTTGTAGGACGTATTCAAACAGAAGAGGGCATACAAAGTTTAGCATCTTTCTTCCATGATGATTCTATTCCGAGTGAGTTCCAACTTGAAGCGGATAACATCATTGTAGAAAAAGCGTTAAATAGGTATTTAGAAACGGATCAAAAATTATTATTATTTATACATCGGAATGCTAATGTATTAATGAATGATGAAGATGAAAGTTTACTTCAACTTTTGCTGATGTATGAAGAACAAGGTTTGAACTTACAACGCATTGTTCTAGAAATAACAGAACATGAATGTAAAGAAGATATAGAACAATTTAATCATTTACTGATGTATTATCGTACATATGGTATTCAAATTTCGATTAATAAAGTCGGAACGGGTACAAGTAATTTAGAGCGTATTAGCGTGTTAGCACCGGAT
>NZ_JBFUIN010000270.1:0-4217 GCF_056401855.1 Bacillus sp. P4_D3 | reverse complement strand
ATTTGTAAGTAAGCATTGAATTATAGTAATGATGCATATAATGGAGAGGGGGCTCGTTCATGTCATTTAAAGACTATGAATATAAACGGCCAAATATTGAAGAATTAAAAGAGAAGTTTATTGTTGCTTTAGAAAAGTTCGATAAGGCAAAAACGCTTGAAGAACAACAACAAGTAATTAATTCAATTAATGAAATTCGTAATGATTTTGGTACAATGGGGAACCTTTGTTACATTCGTCATTCTGTTGATACGACAGATGCTTTTTATAAGGAAGAGCAAGATTTCTTTGATGAATACTCACCAGTTGTGCAAGGCTATGGAACAAAATATTATAAGGCGTTAATTAATTCTCCATTCCGTGAAGAATTAGAAGCGTATTATGGAAAGCAATTATTTGCTCTAGCTGAATGTGATTTAAAAACATATTCAGATGAAGTAGTGAAAGATTTACAATTAGAGAATAAATTGTCGTCRCAATATACACAGTTATTAGCATCTGCAAAAATTGATTTTGCAGGAGAAGAGAGAACATTATCGCAACTTATTCCGTTTATGCAAGGAAAAGAAAGAAGCGAACGTAAAGCAGCAAGTGAAGCATACTACGGATTTTTAGCTGAGAATGAGGAAGAGTTAGATCGTATTTATGATGAGCTTGTTAAAGTGAGAACGAAAATCGCAAAAACACTTGGTTTTAAAAACTTTGTTGAATTAGGATATGCAAGAATGTATCGTACAGATTATAATGCTGAAATGGTAGCGAACTATCGTCAGCAAGTATTAGATTATATCGTTCCGGTTGCAACAGAGTTAAGAAATAGACAAAAAGCACGCATTGGTGTAGAAAAGCTCGCTTATTATGATGAAAACTTTGAGTTTGCTACAGGTAATCCAACTCCAAAAGGCGATGCCGATTGGATTATTAATCACGGGAAAACGATGTATAAAGAATTGTCAGCTGAAACAGATGAATTTTTTAATTTCATGCTCGATAATGATTTATTAGATTTAGTTGCGAAAAAAGGAAAAGCTGGTGGTGGATATTGTACATATATCGAGAATTATAAAGCGCCATTCATCTTCTCAAACTTTAATGGAACGTCTGGTGATATTGATGTATTAACACATGAAGCTGGTCATGCTTTCCAAGTATATGAAAGTCGTAAGTATGAAATTCCAGAATATAATTGGCCAACATATGAAGCGTGTGAAATCCATTCAATGAGTATGGAATTCTTTACATGGCCATGGATGAAGTTATTCTTTGAAGAAGATGCGGATAAATATTACTTCTCACACTTAAGTTCAGCACTTCTATTTTTACCGTACGGTGTATCTGTAGATGAATATCAACATTATGTATATGAAAATCCAGAAGCATCGCCAGCAGAACGTAAGTCAGCATGGCGTAACATAGAGAAGAAGTATTTACCACATCGTGATTATGAAGATAATGATTATTTAGAGCGTGGTGGTTTCTGGCAACGTCAAGGCCATATTTATAGCTCACCGTTCTATTATATTGACTACACGTTAGCTCAAATTTGTGCACTGCAATTTTGGAAACGTGCAAGAGATAATAGACAAGAGGCTTGGGAAGATTATGTGAATCTTTGTCAGCAAGGTGGAAGTAAATCATTCTTAGAATTAGTAGAAGTTGCAAATTTAACATCACCATTCGCTGAAGGGTGTGTAAAAAGTGTAATTACAGAAATTGAAGAGTGGTTACGTGCTGTTGAAGACACAAAATTGTAAAAAACATACACTTTTTTCACATGTTTAACATCGACATAATGGAAAAATGATGAGATAATAAAAGAAAATTCAGAATTATTTTAGGGGTGTTTCTAATGGGGAGCACCCCTTTTCACCAACAAAAAGGGGGAAAGCACTATGCTTCAATCTAATATGGATGTTAGTTTAGAAACTTTAGTCCACTCATTACAGTCTACACGAAGCACGCTGTTATCAGAAATTGAAATGTTAAATGATACGGAGGTGAATGTAAAGCCACGCCGTGATAAATGGAGTATTATTCAAATTTTGCATCATTTGCATTTAGTTGAACAGTCTGTCACATCTGCCCTTGTATATGYTTTGCAAAAAAAAGAAAGAAAACTTGCTCCATTTAAAGACCTCCAACTTACGCTTGATCGCACACATAAACGAGAAGCTCCTCAACAAATGAAACCAACAGAAACATTAATGAAAAAACTGCAAGGAATTCAATTACTAGAACATTCACGACAAGAATTGTTTCATGCACTTCATAGTGTGATAGATGAAAAAGAATTATTTGAAAATGGATTAAAACATCCTATTTTTAATGATTTGAATTTATATCAATGGGTTCAATTTCTGGATTTACACGAACAAAGACATCTTACACAGCTAAAAGAAGCGAAACATGCAATTTTACAGCGGTAAAGTGAAACTTTAATCAAGGGGCATATCACTGATTATTAGTCCGCAACAATCGGGCTGTCATCAAATAGCGGGAAAAAGGAAAAGAAGCGGCGAACCGCTTCTTTTTCCTTTTTTACTCATGCATAGTTTTATTTCTTATTTTGGAATACTACATGAGGAAGAGAAAAAGGAGTTGAAAAGTATGTCAAAGAAAAAGAGAGAAGAAGAGCGCGCTTGGAAAGCTCGGAAAGAAAATCAAAAGCCGCATGGAAAGGTGAAAGCTTTTGCAGAATTAGTTGAAGGAACAGAAAAAACGTGATGAACTTCATCACGTTTTTTGTATGATCGGGAAAGTTAATAAAAATGTTGTACCTGTTCCTTTTTCACTCATAATGTCAACCTTTCCATTCATTGCTTGAATAACACTGAAGACGACCATCATCCCCAGTCCGGTCCMTTTTTCTTTCGTCGAGTAGAAAGGTGACCCGAGGCGTTTTACTTGTTCTTGATCCATACCAATACCTGTATCTTTTATATATAATTGTATATGTTTATGATCTGGAACTAATGTAAGAATAAGGTCACCACCGTTGGGCATAGCCTCAATACAGTTTTTTAAAATATTTAATAGGCATTGGTTCAGCTTTTGCTTTTCACCAGCTATAAAGAAGGATGTACTTTGTTTTATGTAATGTATACGAACATTTGTTAAATTGGCGAGAGGTGTAATTAAAGATAACGCATGGAGTAATTCTTCCTCTACTTGTAATTGTTGTTCTTTTTCAATACTCGGTTTTGCAAAAGTTAGGTAGTCTGTAAGAACATGATTTGCTTGTTCGATACCATTAATGGCTATGTCGATATATAATTTTCGTTCCTTCTCAGAACATGTATCTGACTGTAAAAGTTGCAAAAATCCTTTCGTTGAAGTTAAAGGGTTGCGAATTTCATGAGAGATAGAAGCTGCCATTTCACCGATTAAATGAAATTTTTCAGCATTCATAAGTTCATTTTGGAGACGAACTTGCGTTTGTAATATGTGTAGCAAATATAAAATAAGGATTGTACCAAGCATCGTACATAGTTCGTACACGATAATATGTGGTATATAATCTGCCGTATTTGTAACCTCTGAAAGGAAAAATGGTATCCAGCCAAATCCGAATATGAGGCTGTAAAAGATAGCGAGTGCTATTTTTATACGATTAGAACTTCGGTTAAACAGTTTGTATGTTAATAGTAGAACAATGAATAGTAGAACCGAAGCTATAAAGGATGGGAAAACACCTATCCCTCCTAATAAAAAGCGATATATGTTTAATACAGCTAAGATGGAAGCACCGGCAATAGGACCTCCTGTTAATGTACCGACAATTAATACAATATGACGCATATCAAATTGAAATCCATAGTTTGTTTTTGCTGCGAAAGTGATACATAGTATGGTAGCGAGGCAACATAATACAATAAACATAGCTGAATTTAATTTAGGAGAGCGTTTCCCTTTTTGATTCCAAAATAAATGATATAAAAGCATTGTAACAAGGATGGATAATATATTTAAAAAGAGATAAATAATAAAGAGTTTCAGTGGGATGTCTCCTCTCTTCTAATATTAAATTAATCATACTATAAAATGAAAGAAATGAAATATGAAATAGTGGAAAAAATCAGAAATTTTTTCTGATAGTATACAATATGTTACAATAATCTTTGTCAATGAAAGAAGAAATTCCGTGCACTGCATGGGAGAGGTTCGCGAACTCCCTCTATAAAAAACTATGGAAACAACAATATCATTAGGTATTGTTT
>NZ_JBFUIN010000269.1:0-4233 GCF_056401855.1 Bacillus sp. P4_D3 | reverse complement strand
GTAAGAGCCCGTTACAATCGATATTATAATAATCAAAAATTATTAGTGAACAAAATGAAAGAAATAGGCTTCAAGCCATTAGTAGATGAAAAATATCAATCTCCTATTATTACATCTTTCATTTATCCAGAAGCAGGATTTGAATTTTTGCAGCTGTATAATGAATTAAAGCGATATGGATTTGTTATTTATCCTGGTAAAATTTCGAAAGTAGATACGTTCCGCATTGGAAATATCGGTGATGTACATGAAGACGATATTAATCGCTTAGTTGATAGTATTGCTAAAGGGGTTGTTATAGGGTGAAAGTATTTTGCTTAGGTGGAGCAGGTAAAATTTGTCGTGAAGCAATTTTAGATTTAGTTCAATTTTCATCTTTTGAGACGATTACGGTAGCCGATTTTAATGAAGAGGAAGGCCGAAAAGTAGTAGAGTGGTTAAACGATCCTCGTGTTGATTTTGTGAAAGTCGATGTGACAAATCATGAGGATACGGTCGCAAAAATGAAAGGCTACGACATTGTAATGGATGGTACGACGATAAAGTTAAATGGATTGTCTACTCGCTGTATCGCAGATGCCGGCTGTCACGGTGTGAACTTAAATGGATTCGGTGAAGAAAATGAATCCCATTCTATATTTGTTCAAAACGGAAAAGCATGTTTACCTGGGTTTGGTATGACGCCAGGTGTAACGCAAATGATGGCTATGTATGCAGCAAATCAGCTAGATTCTGTAGAGTCAGTTAGAGTAAGTCATGGCTCATATCGTCCAATTGCTTTTTCTGCATCAATTACAGAAACAACGACATATGAATATGATCCACATTTACCGTCGCGTACAGTGTATGAAGATGGTGAATTTAAGCAAGTACCTCCGTTTGCGCGCCCGAGAGAAATTGAATTACCAGCGCCTTACGGAAAAACAATGCAGTATATCATCCCGCACTCAGAAACGATTACGTTAGCGAAGGCACTGGAGGATAAAGGTGTTGGGCTGATAGAAACGAGAGGTACTTGGCCAGAGCAAAATATGCAGCTCGTTCGTGCTTTATATGATTATGGTATATTGCGTAATGATCAAATTGAAATAAACGGTAAAGAAATTGGTATTATGGATTGTATTTCGAAGTATCTATTACAATCGAAAGAAGGGCAAGCAACAGAGCTTTATGGTTATGCACTTCATGTAGAAGTAGTAGGTATGAAAAATAATCAAAAACAGCGACATGTATTATACCATACACATCCGCTATCTGACGGTTCTGTAGTAGGTTGGGAGAAATTAAGAGCCTATACAAGAAATGTTGGTATCCCATTTGGAGTTGCTACAGAGTTAATTGCAAAAGGAGTAGTTAATAAAGTCGGTGTTATTACTCCTGAAGAAGCTTTTGAAAATCCACAAATTATTTTTGATGAATTGGAAAAGCGTGGTATTTATATTCATGAAGAAATTTTCACTGAAAAAGAAAATTATAACTTTGTATAAGTAAGGCAGTTTATGAGGTAGATATAAATGGGGTGAGGCTATGTCTGTAGTAGGTGAAGAGAGAAAGAGGACAATTCTTGAGAAGGTAGAGTTTAAAGGGAAAGTAAAAGTTTCAGAATTAGCGAGAGAGTTCGCAGTATCAACAGAGACGATTCGTCGGTATTTAGAAGAATTAGATCGTGAAAAAAAATTGAAGAAAGTGTATGGTGGAGCTGTTCAACTTCCGGGAGCTGGGATAGAGGCACCGATGTTAGAACGAGAGATGCTGCATATAGAAGAGAAGAAAAGAATTGGGTATAAAGCAGCAACGTTTGTGGAAGATGGGGATGTTATTGCGATTGATGATGGAAGTACACCACTTCAAATGGTGCCATATCTTGTTCATCGTAAAAATTTAACGATTGTTACGAGCTCTTTTCCAGTAGCGACACAATTAATATCTTCTATTAATAAAAAGATGTTTCACGGTGAAGTTTTATTTATTGGTGGAAAGGTATCTCCAAAACATTCACGTGTGTCGGGTTCTATTTCGCAGCAAGTAATTCATCAATTTCATTTTCATAAAGCATTCGTTTCGATTGATGGATTGTTACCTAGCTTTGGGGTTTCCAGCTTTGAATTAGAAAAAGCGAAACTGTCAGAAGCGATGATTAAATTATCGGAGAAAACATATATTTTATGCGATCATACAAAGGTAGGCGTAAAAGGGAACTACCGAATATCAGGATTTTCTCGTATTCAACATGTTATTTGTGATAAGAAAATGCCATATAGTTTTGAAGAAGAAGTCAAAAAGCATAATATTCAATGGACAGTTTGCTAGTAATCAGTGGGAAATTCCATCTCTCTTTAATTATTAGTAATGTTTAACGTGAATTTTGAGATGCTCATGAATAATGAGTAATAAAGGTTTGTATTCGTGCAAAAAAAGTGGACACATTTTCTCGCTTCCTTCATATAATTTACCAATAGAAAAAAAGTTGGCTGAAGGAAAGAGGGGACAGGAATGTCGGAACGAATATATAATAAGCTTGTAGTTTACACGAATGTTTTGCAAAAACTCGGTGTTATTAATGAAAAAGAAAAAAGTGAAATCCTTCATACAATAGGTAAAAAAGCCCTTTGAATAAAGGGTTTTTTTATTTTTTATCGTCGGAAATATAATTTTAATGTAATATTCTCGTTGACAACGATAATGAGATTCATTATCATTTATTTGTAGGTAATTGATAAAAGTTATCAATTACTAAAAATTATATAAGACAAGGGGATATTATTTTGAAAAAAAATTATATTAAGGCGCTAGTAGTAGCAACAACATTAGCAATTCCATTTGCTGCGTATTCTACTCCAGCATTAGCAGCAATAAAAATTGAAGCAAATCAGTCGGTAGCAGCAGCGAGTGATCGTACGTATGATACTGAGATTAAAATTTATAAGGATCAAAAAGACGAGCCATCTATGGTTTCTCAATACATAAAAAATCCTAAAGTAGCGATTGAAGACGGGAAAAAAATTGTTACTGTAACTGTACAAGATAGCGATTATTTTCAATACCTTAGAATAGAAGATAGAAACCAGCCGGGTGTATTTCATGATGTGAAAGTTTTGTCAGAAGATAAGAGAAAAAATGGGACGAAAGTAGTTCAATTTGAAATTGGTGAATTTGAGAAGAAGCATAATATGCAAATGCATATACTTATTCCGGCTATTGGATATGATCATAAATATCAAGTTCAATTTGAAATTAAAGATCCGACTTTAGGCGAGAAAGAAACAGGGAAACCAGATGATGATTCTAATTCAGGCAATACGGAAACGGATACTCCAGTTGATAGTCAAAACATGATAACAGATAAGAAACTACGAGAACTTGTTAATAAAAAAGTATTTAATAGAAAAGATTTAAATACACCAATTACGAAAGAAGAGTTATTACAAGTAAATGATTTGTTTTTAAATACGAATGAGATTCTTGATTATAGTGCATTAAAATATATGCCAAATTTAAAATCTTTAACAGTTGCGAATGCGAAGATAAAAGATACGTCGTTCTTTACGAACTTAAAGCAATTGAAACATTTGGCTTTACGCGCTAATGAAATTGTAGATGTAACACCACTTGTGAAGATGGATAATTTAGATTCTCTTGATTTAAGTAATAATAAAATTACGAACGTTGCACCACTAACGGAAATGAAAAATGTAACAAGTTTATATTTAGCAGGAAATCAAATTGAAGATATAACACCATTAGCGAAAATGGAACAACTAGATTACTTGAATGTAGCAAATAATAAAATTATGAATGTTGCTCCGCTAAGTAAGCTGAAAAATGTAACATACTTATCTTTAGCAGGAAATCAAATTGAAGATATTAAACCGCTTTATACGCTACCGTTAAAAGATTTAGTATTAACGCGTAATAAAGTTAAAGATTTATCAGGAATTGATCAATTGAATCAATTACAAGAGTTATGGATTGGGAAAAATGAAATAAAAGATGTTACTCCTCTAAGTAAGATGACACAGTTGAAAGTTTTAAACTTACCTAATAATGAGTTAAAGGATATTACTCCATTATCAAGTCTAGTAAACTTACAAAAACTTGATTTGGAAGCAAATTACATTTCAGACTTAACACCAGTTAGCAATTTGAAAAAGTTAGTATTTCTAAGTTTTGTTGCAAATGAAATCCGTGATGTTCGACCAGTTGTAGAACTAAGTAAAACGGCTTACATCAATG
>NZ_JBFUIN010000268.1:0-4237 GCF_056401855.1 Bacillus sp. P4_D3 | reverse complement strand
GGTTTTTAGAGCGCAAACTATAAGCGATCACTTTCTTTTYATGTTGTTTTACAACATCAACATGCTCTTCATGACTATAAATATAAAATGTAAAATCTTTTTTGCCACGTTTTGCATTTATAATTAAAGGAGTACCTTCATTTTGTGGTGGTGCATAATAACGATCTAAAAATAAACCTTCATTAAAATCATTAATAATTTGAGATTTCTTATCGCCTTCTAAGCTATTTCCATTGATCGTTACAGTAACATTCTCTTCATCAAGTTGCGGATGTGTTTCATATCGGCTAATAATTGATTCAATAACGGAGTTTGGAAGACTAGAAACGATAATTTTAAATGCCCCAAATACAACTAACAGTACAATAAACCAAGTCGTCATATTGTATCATCCCCTTTACACTATTAAATAATATAACCCATATGGTAATAGTACATATGGTGAAGTTTTGTATATTTTGTGAAAAATTTTCCTTTTTCGAACGTTTTTTAACAAATGGAGATGTTTAAAGAATATAAGGTGATATTTGGTAGGATAAAAATATAAAGTTTTTTTATTTATTTGTTAGAAAAATCAATTTTGTTACAAAAAGTTGAAATCGAAGTATTTTAAAAGAAAAAGGTTTATAATAAAAACATAACTAATTACAAGGAAGTGTAACTATGAGTACTGTAGCTATCGTGTATGGTATTATTCTTTCCACAATTATTATTTTATTTTTTGTTGGGGTTTCACGTTATATTCATAAATGGAAAGAAGGCGTTGCGAAATTAAATCACATTGAAGAAGAACTCAGTGATTTAATGTTACATCATGGTAAGTAAAAAGTTTATTTTTTAACTAAATAATGTGAAAAAAATCACAAAACATGCTCCCTTTAGGAAAGCATGTTTTTTTGTTGTTTAAGAAAAGAAACGTTTTTGTATAAATACTCTAATTCTTACTTAAAAAGGGAAATTTATTTAGTATAATATATAATATGTTTATTTTAGGGGGAGTATTATGAGAGGGTTAAAAGTTGTTGGAATTATAGCTGGAATTACTATAGTAGGTTGTATAGCTTTCTTTTCAGTGAAGGAATATGTCAATTCAAAAGAAGATCCTAGTTATGTGCTAAATTATATAAAAGAACATAAGGATGATAAAACAGCTTCTTTAATCGTTAAAAGAAATGGTGAGATATTAACATCACTAAATGAAAATGAAAAATTACCACTAGCAAGTATGTCGAAAATCGTTATAGCAATTGAATATGCTAAGCAAGTGGCCGAAGGAAAGGTAAGAAAAGACGAGCAGATTTCATTGAAAGAATTAGAAAAATACTACGTGAAGAATACTGATGGTGGTGCACACCCTGTATGGCTAGATGATGTAAAAGCTAGAGGGTTAGTGAACAATGGGCAAACTTCTTTAGAGGAAGTAGTTAAAGGAATGATTCAATATAGTTCGAATGCGAACGCATCATATTTATTGGACAAGCTTGGAACAGCACGTGTGAATGAAAGTTTGAAAGAGTTAGGCTTAAATAGTCACGAGGAATTTTATCCGGCGTATACAGCGGCATTGTATATGAGGGGGTATGTTGAAAAAGAAATGCATATTCCTCAAAATAAAGCATTGGACAAGCTACGTAATATGTCTAATGATGAATATGTTAAGCATGTATGGCAAATACATGAATGGATGAAAGACGAGAAAGAATGGGGAAAACGGGAGATATCGTTAAAAGCCGATATGGACTCCCAACGTATTTGGTCAGATCGGTTAGTAGGTGCAAATGCGAAAGATTACATGAGTTTAATGGAAAAGATAAATAACAGAAACTATTTTACACAACAAATGCAAGGTGAGATTGAAAATATATTTAAAGGAACAGTAGGGGGTGGAATGTTCGAATATGCAGGACAGAAAGGTGGTTCTACGGCATTTGTATTAACAAATAGTTTCTATGGTACTGATAAAAAGGGGAATAAGATTGAGATTGTCTTTATGATGAACAATTTAAGTGAGAAAGAATTTGAAAAACTTCTAAGTAATATGGATTACTTTATTCGAGATATCGTCATAAGCGAAGAATTTAGAAATAAATTATAATGAAATAATTTTATTATGTAAACAAAAGAGCACTTTTTAAAAAGTGCTCTTTTCTATAAATGATACAGGATTTCCTAATTACTTCATTGAATATAGATTGAAAATAAGAAAGGAAGTTGAATAATGACTACAATATATTTCGTTCGCCATGCCCACTCTACATATACAAAAGAAGAAAGGGAACGTCCTTTATCTGAAAAGGGGTACTTGGATGCAGAGAATGTAACACATTTATTAAAAGATGAACATATTGATGTTGTGATTTCAAGTCCTTATAAAAGAGCGATTCAAACTGTGCAAGGAATTGCGAATACATATAATGTATCGATACAAATAGAAGAAGCTTTACGAGAAAGGTTATTAAGTAAAGAACCAGTACAGGATTTTAATGATGCTATTCAGAAGGTGTGGGAAGACTGGACTTTTGCATACGAAGGCGGGGAATCAAATGATGTAGCGCAAAGGCGTGCTGTATTATGTATGCAAAATATATTGGGAAAATATAAAGGGAAGAATATTGTAATAGGCACTCATGGGAATATTATGGTTTTACTTATGAATTATTTTGATTCGAAATATGATTTTCAGTTTTGGAAAACACTTCACATGCCCGATGTGTACAAATTAGCTTTTAATAGTAATCGTTTCATTTCTGCTGAAAGAATAGAGAGAATAGGTCATCGGATAAACATTTTGTAAAAGTTTATCAAAAAAAGAGGAAAGAGAGAAGGTATTGTAGAAGTATGACTTTGTAACATAAAAACTATTTGTTAAAGGAGGCTGTTTACATGTTTGAGAAAGAGAAAGAAGGGCTTATTGAAGTTCACAACGTATATGAAATCGCACCAGCAGATGGAGCAATTATAGGTATGGCAACGGAAGAAGAAATGGAGATTGCTGCTGAACTAGAGTTACAGTACTATGCCCATTCTCGTTTATTAGAAGCAAATATTCAGTTAGACGGTTCCTCCTATAAAGAGTTACTTCAGGAGTTCCAGGAGTACGAAAGAAAATCAATGAATTTTTGGAGAGCAATACATAAACGTTTAGCTGTGCCATGGGCATGGGTACTACGTATTGATGTTGCGAATGGTCCTATATATGTAAGCAATGGGAGTTCGTATTATGAAGAAGTTGATGATGACGAAGAAGACTATGAATAGATAAGTAAGGAAGCAGCTTTAGTTGCTTCCTTTTTTTGTGTGTAAAGATTGAATGACTTGAATGATAATATCTGGTCGATCATTTTCTATTCCGTGACCAGCATGTTCGGCAAGAATATATTTGCTGTTTATTGAGAGGTGTAATTGTTCACGAATAAGTTCTTGCCACATATCTTCAAGTTGTGTAGCTTCTTCTTTTGGCATACCGCCCTCAATCAATTGAGCAATACAATATTGAGGATCTCTACCGATAACGATTAATGGTATTTCTAATGTTTTATGTTGTTTTTTTATTGAGCGAGCACAATATTCCCACTCGGACAGTTCAGAAGCTGTCGCTTTATATAATGAAGGAGATGTAGAAAATTTGATATGCTGTTGTGTTGTATTGACGAGCGTAGGTTTTAGTTCAGTATAAAGCGCGTCTGCATCCATGTTGGAGTAAGTATGATATTTTTGTAGCCACATATCATCAGAATCAGTTTGATCAGAAATCGGTAAATGAAGCTCATCTAATCGGTGTAAGTTCATGGAAGTAGAATCAACTAAAATAAGTGCTTTAATTTGATCCTCATGTAATATCGCAAAATGTTGTGCGCATAAACCTCCATAGGAATGACCAATTAAAATGATTGGCTCGTAAATAGCTAGTTCATGTAGCAGCATATGTAGTTCCTTTGCAGCTTGTATTGTTGTACGTGGATTAGTTCCTAGCTCACTTTCTCCGTAACCTGGGCGATGATATGAAATGACTGTAAAGTTTTGTGAAAGCTTTTCTATAATAGGAAGCCAATCATAAAATGAGCATCCCATTCCTGTTTGAATGACTACAGTTTGTTTACTACTACCTCTCATATATACTTCTACATTTTGTCCAAATATCTCTACTGATCTATTAATAGTAATTCCCCCTAAGCTTGAAATACTTTTTGGCAAGTAAAGACGATACACCAGGCACATATGCCGAAGAGTATAGATG
>NZ_JBFUIN010000267.1:0-4297 GCF_056401855.1 Bacillus sp. P4_D3 | reverse complement strand
TCACAACCAAGTTGTTCTAAAAATTGATTAGGCCTAAAAAAAGTAGGTACTATAAATCCACCGGCTCTTTCAATGTGCAAACCTGAATGAAACTCTACTCGCTTTAAATAACCCTCTTCACCTTGTAGTGAACGAATAGGCTCTGTAATAACTCTTATATTTTTATTACACAGTTCATCCATGAAAGGCTTACTTAACTCATTACCATTTGTTGCGATTACTAAATCCGTAGACCAGTTATAAACTAATTTTGTCATATGCAACGTATAATCTTCGTTTTCAGAAATAATAATAAGAGGTTGGTCTTTTAATTCCCATCCATCACAATACGGACAACTAAATAAACTTTTTCCATAGAATTCCCGTACTTCAGGAATGGATGGAAATTCTTCCTGTATACCCGTTGCTAATAAAACTCTTTCCGCCAAATATTTTGTATGATCCGATGTCACAATCTCAAATAAACCAGTGGATTGCTTCGTTATCGTTAAAACTGTTTTTTCATAATAATGAATCGATGAATACTTCTTCAAATCATTTAATCCTAATTCCTTAAACTCTTCTGGTTTAATCCCGTCACGTGTAATAAATCCGTGAGACTTTTGCGTTACACGATTCCTATTCGTTTTATTATCAAATAACGCTATTTGTTTACGAGCTCTCCCTAAAACTAAACTTGCATTAAGCCCTGMTGGACCAGCACCTATAACAGCACAATCAATAAATTTCATAAATAAAAACCCTCCAATAATTAACATTTATATTAAAGGTATTAAAGAGCTCTATTATCTTTAATATCTTTAAAAAATAAAAGCAGATCAAAAATCCACCGTTATTTTCTTCGGAAGATCTGCTATTTTTTGATTTCTTAGCTCTTCTTCCATTTTCCCCTCTGCTTCAAGCATTACTTCATTTATTACACATCCAGGTTCATGATGCAAACAACATTCAAATAATGATGTTTTCCCTTCAATAGCATGTATAATATCTAAAAAAGAGATATCTTCCCAATTACTGCTAAGTGAATAACCACCTTTAGGTCCTGAGGATGAATGAATCATGCCTTCCTTAGTCAACTTTGTTAATATTTTTGACAAGTACGTAGGTGAAACTTTTTGCATTTCTGCTAATTGATGAACACTAACGAGTTTATTTGGTGTAGCCTTTGCAAGAAAAAGCATTGTATGAAGAGCATAATTTGTAGCTTTAGAATATTTYATATTGTAGACTCCTATTGTAGACTTCGTGTATCTACAATAACTTTATTTTTTTATCGTGTCAAACATTTGTGATGCACCATACAGGGTTATCCCTTTTCGATTTGTACATCCTCTGCACAAATTATCACCTCTTTAAATGGACAATCAAATAAAACACCCAATTCAAAACCATCTTCAGTAAGCTCTATTTCATGATAAAGCCACCAAGCACCTTCAAAATTCTCCGGCATAGAACATTTCGTCACACCTGTAAAAGTTACTTGAAGTTTATCGAAATCACTAAAAGTACCACTACAATCCAAAAATATAGTTAGTGTATCTTTTGATGTTCTCTCTGTTGAGAGAACATCACTATCATGTAGAGAGAACTCATGAAGTTGAATGACATTTGACGGAAGATTTTTCTTAATAAAATTAAAGTGTTCTATATAGGATTGATCTAAATGAGTTATTCTTTTCTCGTAATCCTCGTTCCACTCCAGCAAAAATTTCTTTAATTTATCGGGCGGACATTCTGAATTAATTGTGTTGTTATGAATATACGGATGCAGTGACTCAGGAAGAAACTTTAATAATTCTTCTTTCCTTTCTTCCACCTCTTCTTTCAAACTTTGTTTATACTCTTTCTCCATCTCTTCCCATTCTTCTATCGACTCTATGAATTTTACAAATCCTGAAATTTGCATTTCTTTATACCAATCTCTTGTGAAATATTTCAATGACATCTCTCCTAAAATATTTTAACATCCAAGAAAAGCAATATATTTATTTATTATATCATTCCAATAACCATTTTTTCTAAAGAAAAAATGTAAAACTGCAAATATTCCGCCTATTATTTCTAAAACTTCAGAATATTTACAAAATTATAAAACTAGATTACATTTTACTAGTACAAGATTTTCCTGTACAAAAATCTAAACAAAAAAAGGGATGGTTATATGTTGAAGAAATTAGTAGCAGGGACATTAGTAGCAGGTTTTGCATTAACTGGAGGATTAGGTGTAGTAAGTGCTGCAGAAAAAGATAATACAATTAAATCATTTGATTATTTAAAAGTTGATGAAAAGAATGTTAATTCATTCACAAAACTAAGCGATCAATCAAAAAAAGACATCCAAATTACTATGGTACTACCTAAGCAAAATGAAAATGGAGATTGGTTAGCTTATGGCTTTACTAGCAGAGAAACATTGAATGCTTTTATTGAAAAGGATAAAAAGGCACTTAAAAATCAAATTAACCCTTTAGGTAGTGGTGMTGGTAGTACCGATTTTTATGAGCATCAAAATAAAGGTGGACAGTATATTTATTGGAGCAGTGGCTTTAAAAACCTACCTTCTAGCTGGAACGACAGAATTTCTTCTGTAAGTACAGCTTCACCTTCTGCAAGTTATTCAACAACGCTATGGGAACATTCTTCAACTCAAGGATATGGAAAAGGTGTCTCCTTTAGACACTCTGATTGGTATGGTCAAACTGCTAATTTAGCTGCGGATTGGAACGATATTACTTCAGCAATTGAAATCAAATAGCAACAGGGCATTTTAATTGAATAGGTGAAACTACATTTTTATATAGTTTCACACATATTACTACTTAAATATTATTAAATAGTAGAAAGACCAGTCATTTTAGACTGGTCTTTCTACCTTCAAGCATGCACAGCATGTCCTACCGCCTGCAATAATGCTTCATAATTTGCTTCAAATAAAATTAGAGAATTATTATCTTATTCATCATCAAAACTCTTCTGTAATTTCCGAATGTAAATAATTTGACCAATGTGATACGCGTTATGAGTCGTTACATTAGCTAATACTTCCCACCACTTCGCAGATACAGGAAATCCAATTACATCACTTTCAACCTTGTCTTCATTTATGAGACTTTGCCATTGTAACAGTTTCTCTAATAGTTTTTCTCTTAACTCTTCAAATGTTTGATTATCTGAAAGCATAAAACTTTTGTTATTATCACCAATAGCGGGCACGGCATTAACATTTGATTCTTTATACCTTGTTTGCCACGTCGAGTTCCAATACAGTAAATGTTGTACAATTTCAGCTATACTATTACTCTCTTCATTCGGTTTCCAGAAAGCTTCTCTCTCAGATAAATCCTTAACTGCATCTGAAAACGGAATATACCAACTAGGATCATTCGCATTTGCTAATAACTGATCTGCTAAAACATCTTTAACATGGAACATTTTACTTCCCCCCGTTAAAAAGATTCATTTCAAGACAATACTCACTTCTCTATATACGCTGAGTTTGCAAAATCCCCTCTTTTTAGCCTCAATCCCAAACATATGCACATAAAGAAACCGAAAGCACCTAATCCATAAGCTGTTGTATAACCACTTTCCCCGATAATCCATCCTGCAAGTCCTGGTCCAATCATTTGACCAACTGCATAGAAAACGGATATAAAACTAATTGCCATTGAGACATATTTCGGAGATACTTGCTTTGAAGCAGCAACTTGAATTAATAAAAGGATACCTCCGAGGCTGGAACCCCAAATAATTGCCGACATGATAAAGCCAATGATATGTCCAAATATAATTGGAATCATATCACCTATTACAGCTAATAAAAGTGCAATACATAACGTCTTCTTTATACCAATCCGATCCGAAATCAATCCCCAGACAGGAGCTCCTACGATTGAAAACATACCTGCAATCGCATAAACAGTTCCCGAAATTGATGCCGAAATACCATTATCAATCATAAAACTAGTTTGATATAAATTTGGAATTAAATAAACAACTCCAACAATAAAATACATCCATGCAATGATGTATAGCTCTTTCGTTTTCCATAAAAACGACTTATTATTCCTTTCCCCCTCATCTTCAGTAACTTCTGGATTTTTCAAAACAATTGAGGAAACGAATACAACAATACATGTAATAACGCCAAACAAAAGCCATGAACCACGCCAACTATACTCTGGAAATGTACGTACTATATAAGGAACAATTATTCCACTAAATAGCATGCCTATGCCAGCACCGCTTAATAACAGCCCCATTGCAGTTCCTCTTTTTTCTGGAAACCATCCTACTG
>NZ_JBFUIN010000266.1:0-4304 GCF_056401855.1 Bacillus sp. P4_D3 | reverse complement strand
ATATTATTTTGTTTCATATAATCTGCTAATTTATTTGAATTACATACTTTCTTCATAGTTCCACCACCTTTACAACTCATCCCCATTTTAATCAAAATTTTCTTCTTCTACTATGACATATGTCATAGTAATACACAATTTCAACATGATACAGTCATTACAAACATGAAATACAAAGGGGATATTACATTGTATAACTTTCTTTCTGTCTTTATTGGTGTGCTTATTGCCATTATGCTCCCATTGAATGGGATTTTATCTGAGTTGATTGGCAATTATACAGCGAGTGTTGTCATTCATCTTGTAGGTTTAGTAGCAGTTGTTTTCGTGCTAGTCCTTAACAAAAATAAAATTCACTTTGAAAAAGATATTCCGCTTTATTTATATAGCGCTGGAGCGATTGGTGTATTCACTGTTCTTTTTAGCAATATAAGCTTCTCTGCTCTTGGTGCCTCTATTACTATCGCATTAGGCTTACTTGGTCAATCTATTGCTTCTATCGTAATTGATCATTTCGGTTTATTAGGTATGAAAGTTGCGAAGTTTGAAAAGAAAAAACTAGTTGGGTTATTCTTCATCTCTTCTGGAATTATTATCATGACAATTTATTAATGGGGGCAAGAATATGTTATATATTTGTATCGCTATTTTAGTTGGAGTATCCATCGTTGTTGCTAGAATTATTAACGCGAATTTAGCAAAGAAAATTGGAAATTGGGAAGGTACGTTTTTTAATTATATTACTGGATTATTTTTCTCTATGTTATTTTTAATTTTCAGTTCAGATTCGTTGTATATTTCTAGTCATACACTGCAATCCATACCTATCGCTGTATACTTAGGCGGATTAGTAGGTGTTATCGTCATCTCATTATCAAACTATATTACTCCTAAAATTCCAGCATTTTATTTAACGTTACTCATCTTTATCGGACAATTATTTACGGGGACTATCATTGATTTCTTCTTGTCACACGAACTCTCAATGGGCAAAATTGTCGGTGGAATTTTCGTATTAATAGGGCTTACTTACAATTTACTCGTTGATCGCCCTATAAAAACTGTGAAGCATAGCCACGTACAACTATAATACTTTACGCTTACCTATCATATATTAATAGAAAAGCTCTTCAAACGAAGTAATAGAGAGGAGAATATTCTATTAAGAAAATTATTTTACTGCTAGGTAGTGTATTGATTATTTTTGGAATCGTATGGTTTTTCAACTCTGGAAAATCTATTCAAGATTTCTATACAGCAAGCAAACCAAAGAAGAAAGCTACTATTATTTCAACTCAAAGAGACCCAAATGCACCTCCTGTCTTTTTAGGAAAACAGGAAATAAAAGATATACATGTAGAGTCAATTAAAACAAAAAAATCTATCTTCCTTACAAAAACAGATGAATTAAAAACATTCATTAACAGTATGGACACAGCAAAAAAAGGCGAYTTAACGCTAGATGAAGAAGGTTCTGATTCAGTAGATTGTAACATGTGGATTACTTTCCAAGATGGGACTTATAAACAATATTTAATTTGGATAGTAGATAACAACAGTAGTGAAGTTATGATTGCCCATCAAAACACTCCTGATGACGTAGACCTTACTTATTATCAATTAAATGAAGGTAATTCGAAAAAAGTATATAACTTATTTAAAAAGGTTATTTAATAGAAAAAGTCATGRGCTAATAGGCCCATGACTTTTTCTATTTATATATATTCAGGGAACACTTTACAGCTCTTTTCCTGCTCCATATCATGACCAAAGAAAACAATCGGGTTCTCTTTTATCACAACCTCTTTCAAACGTTTAATTGAAGCTAAAGCTAATTCCGGATCAAATCCTGCAAATGGCACTTCATCTTCAAAATTTTCTTTCGTATAAGATGCATCAATTGTTAATAACACAGGACCGGATTTTTCTGTCTCAATTAATAGTGACTGATGCCCCGGAGTATGTCCTGGTGTATACAATAATTGAACTCCTGGTACGACTTCATAATCCCCTTCAATGATTTTGTAGTTTAAATTCGGCAATATACATTCTTTCATATATTCTTCACTATGTTGTGCCGCCTCATATTCAGCACGCTGCACGATAATCGGTGTATTTGTAAAAGCACCATTTCCTCCTGCATGATCAAAATGTAAGTGAGAACTAATAATATACAGAAGGTCTTCTGGCTCATACCCTGCACGCTTTAAAATATTTACGATTCTATCTTCTTCAGTCATTTTTGGTAAAATCTGTCCCTCAACAAATGTACCGTTAAAAAGCCCTTCATTATTAACTGCACTTTCTGGCATACCTGTATCTACTAAAATAGGCCCCTCTTCTGTCTCCAACAAATAGCACCATACAGGTAAGTTCAATAAATTCCCCGGTGTGAGCGTACTATTAACAGAAGAATGGTCTAACATACAACGACCTGCTGGGACGAAATAAAGCTTCTTTACTGTCATTATGTATCCACCTTTTCATTTAGTTTTGAATAAAACAATATAGTAAAGAATTCCTCTTGTTAGAAATAAACTCCTTCTCACTTTTCATTGTTTCAGTTATTATTTTTGAGTCATTCACAAATTCTCCTTACATCGTTAATTACTATTCGTTATCCTCCTAAGAATCGAGAGTAATAAAACAACTGTTTGTATTCTGAAATAAAGTTCGAAGTAAGAAAGCACTTTAAGCAATACAGAAACAAACGCTAGTATACGAATGGAAAGGATACACACTTAAACGAATGTTAAATATAAAATAACCGACTACCTACATGTTGAGAAAAGGAGTCGGTTATTTTTTTATTTATTATTGCTCTTTATGTGCGGCGAGCTGAGATTATAAAAGGTAATATGCTATTGTTTTTTCACTGTAATATTTCCGTTATGTGTGTTTAATTTAATTACATTTTCTCCTTTTCCAATAACCGTATTTCCATTATATTTATCAAGAATATTCGCTCTGCCATTGTCAACAGAAACATTAAATTGAACATTAGTTGGTTCTTTTTCAGTTTCAATATTAATTTTTCCATTGTGAGTCGTAAAATTGAGATTTCGATCCAGTTCATTCGTTTTCAGAGTAAGACTTCCATTTTTAGTTTGCCCCTCTATTTCACCTTCAACATGGTCTAGCATTATTCGTCCATTGTTCGATTTCACATGAATATTTTGTGCCAATATATCTTTGAAATCCATAATTCCATTGTTTGTTTCTGCGATAATTTTTGGCGAATTGATTTCTCTTAATTCCACACGTCCATTGCTTGTATTGATATTAAAATGTGTTGCGTTTAGTTTTTTGGCAGAAACGTAGCCATTATTATTGGAAACTTTTAATGAATCATATTGCTTTTCAGGCAGATAAACATTTAATGTTAATGGGGCCAATACTTCGGAAATGTCGAAGTTAAACCATCTCTGTTGTTTTTCTTTGTATGAAATAAGAAGCGTCGAATCTTTATCATCCGTAATCAACGTTCGTTTTATATTAGGATTAACTTCCCCATCTAATGTTATTTTAATGTTACTCTCTGTTGTAGGATAGGTGTTAACACGAACATTATTCGTATCGATAATGACGCTTGACACATTATTATTGTTAATGACCTTTTCTTCTGAAATTGGTACTGCAGCAATTGAACGATAAGTGAATAAACTTCCGATAATACCAATAATAAAAATAATACCTGCAATGATTGAAAGACTCTTTTTATTTATCATGCTTCAAACCACCTTTTACTAGTTCCATATTGAACTTTAAATAACGAACAAATCCATTATTCGCCAGCTTCGTTAAAAATAACATAGCAATTACAATGAAATATCCAAGTCCACAAAGTGCTAAAGAAACGAAAAGATTAAATAGCAAGAATGTATTTGGATGTATAATAGTATCAACTAGAACAAGTAATGGTGAACCTAAAAATGAAATTCCTACAACCCATCCTGAAAAAATCAATGCCGCTAATGTAATTGCAGGTCCAAGCACGATTAACAAATTGAAAAAACCTAATCCAATTACTGCCCAAATTGCCCGAAAAACATTTCCTGTTGTTGCACTTGCTGTTACTTTCTCAATATGATAATCTGCTAATAACTCTTTGGCGATTTGAGCTGGAGAACCTAATGAAGCTACAATTTCTTCTTCACTTTTCCCTTCCTCTAATCCGAAAGTAAAATGTTCTTCATAATCTTTTAAAATATCTGTACGCTCTTTTTCAGATAATCTTTTTAGAGATGCATTTAATTGTTGTAAAAATTTATTTTTCGTCATTACGTACACCTTCTTTTATTAAT
>NZ_JBFUIN010000265.1:0-4349 GCF_056401855.1 Bacillus sp. P4_D3 | reverse complement strand
ATATCTATTTTATCAGAGTGCTCACTTTTAATTGGTATGCGTCTTCATGCTCTTATTTTTTCTGCTGTTGCGAAAACACCGATGGTTGGGATTTCATACGATCCAAAAATTGATTCATTTTTAAGACAGGTGAATCAACCTGTTATAGGAAGTGTTGATGGAGACTGGAGTGCCGAAGATTTATATAAAATTGCTAAAAAGCAAGTGACGCAGCATGAGGAAATACAGCAATCTTTGCAAAGAAGAGTAGATGAGCTTCAATTACAAGGCGAACAAGCAGTAAAGAAACTTATTCATCATATAGAAAAAAACACTCTACAGAAAAAGTAGAGTGTTTTTTTGTTAGTGTACTTCTTTACGTTGAAATCTTTTTTTCATATATTGCGTAATGAGATAGACGCCGTAACCTTGCATAATCATAAACGTAGGTATAATAAAGTAACGATAACGCGATTGTATCTCAATAAATATATGGACTCCCGCGTAACCTAAAATTAATAGGGAGAAGAATAGTAACGTTTTATTTTTTTGTTCTTTTATCGTTTTGATGGAGGCTATGCAAGCAAATATGCAAATGCTTATGTAAGATAATTTTTCTAACGTCCATAGTAATCTTGATAATTCGGGTTTTGCATATCCTTCTAGCCCCCAATAAATGGATGCGTCATAATCTCCCCACATAACTTTAAATTTATTCTTGAATAACAATAATAGCTGTCCTTTATCGGCAATTCTTTCTGTAATGAGCTGTTTTTCAATTTCGAAACGTTCCTCGCCAATTGGATATTGAAAAACAAGTTTATGGTCAGGGAAAGAAAATCCACCTGTTGTATCAGGATTGAATCCGACTACAAATTTCCAATAAGGGTCGCGACTAGATAATGGATATTGTGTAACCCCTGTAGTAATTAATGTATAGCTAAAGATAAAGTGCACGATATAATAAATGCCAAGCATACCAATTAACTTTGATACGACCATTTTTTTATTTATTTTTTGATCACCAATTACATGAGTGATAAGTAAGAAAAGAATGAGCGCTAGTAAAATAACAATACCAATCGGTCTCATAATATCGCCAAATGCAATAAGAATACTAACAAATATCCATGCATACGAATGCGAGATTCCTTTTTTTACGAGAAGATAAAAACCAGCGTAGAATAAAAATGTCGCGAGGTGCTGATTTGTTAAAACAGAAGTCATCATAATGTTAGGGATGTATGTTGCGAAAATAAGTGCTGCGACTCTACCGCTAAATTCGTTAAATAGATGCGAAGCTATGCGATATATAAAGTACGTAATGCCAGTGCAATACAGTATGTTTAGTAATTTAATCGCCAATACACCTTCGCCAAACAATTTTATAACACCAGCTTGATACATAGTAAACCCTAATTGATATACCCAAGTAGTGAAGTATGTTTTGTCCGCGAATGAGAAATTGTTATTTGCTGCATCAACTGCTCCATTATACATTTGTGCGAAATCTTGTACGACATTTGTATGGATTGTTAACACCCATGCAAGGCGCAGTATGAATGCTAGTAAACAAAGAAATATGAGAAATTGTGTTTGAGTAAAGAACCGGTTCACGATAATGGAAATGAATACGATACCGATTAGAACAATCAAGACTGCAACTACAAGTAAAAAGGTGTTGTACTTCGGTTCAGTTATTAAATATTGCAATGAGAAAATAAGAGTCATTGCAAAAAATAATACTGTTAATATTTGCAGTGATTTAAATGCAAATGCATATAATCTAGGCATAATTATCCTCCATAGTATGTAATATCTTTGTAGTTCTTTCTATATAAACAGAAATAACTACGCCATTATATCATAAAGGATTTCACGGTTGTAAAAGGAAAGAGGTACGAAAGAATAATATCTAATTTATATATTATTCTTATATAATAAAATACGTATTTTAAAAAGGCTTTATATTAATTTTTATTTATCATGTTTATATAATTAGTATATAATCGGTGTTGGAATGATAAATTCGTAGATTACGAGGAGGATAACCGTGAAGAAATTTTCAAAAGGTATTACAGCAGTTGCGTTAACGGGGTCATTGCTTTTAGCTCCTATTTCAAGTTATGCGGCGAGCGATGATATTACAGGTCATCAATTTGAGCAGCATATGCGTTCTCTTATTAGTAAAGGGATTATGTCAGGGTATGGAAATGATGTTTATTTACCAGATAAAGAGATAACGAGAGCAGAGTTTGCTACATTAATAGCAAAAGCGTTACAACTTCCACAAGCAGATTCGAATTTTAATGATGTGCCAAAATCTTACGGTTTATATGACGGTGTAAGTAGAGCATTCGGAGCGGGAATTATTAAGGGGCGTAGTCCTGAGGCTTTTGCACCTGGTGATGTGATTACACGTGAAGAAATGGCTGTAATGGTAAAACAGGCGCTAGATTATAAAAAGGTTAAAGTAACTGTAAGTCCGCTTACATTTGCTGATACGAATCGTATTAACTATAAAGAACATGTACAAGTTATGGTAGCAACTCAAATTATTAAAGGCTATCCAGAAGATAATACCTTTAGACCACATTTATCAGCGACAAGAGGTATGGCTTCGGCGATGCTGAACTTAATGCTTGATAAAATTGGTAACAACGGTGGAGAAACGCCTGTAGAAACAAAGAATTATGTATTGTTAAATGATGCAGGGAAAATAGTAGAGCGTTACACTACATATAAAGAAGCTGTTACAGCTGCACAAAGTAAAGGCATCAATGCAGTGAAGTATGAAAATGAATTCGTATGGATTAAAGATGGCTTTGCAACTGCGAAGAGAATTCCTGGAAATACAATTAATGTTTACGGTGAAAATTTACAAACAGTATATACATATCTTCAGTACGGAACAGAATTTAAAGTGTTAGAAGTTGGAGAAGATCGCGTGAAAGTACAAATCTCTGATTTAACAGGTTATGTGAAGAAAAATGAAATTACATTAATTCCTGAAAATGAAATGAAAAAGTCATCCTATTACGTGAAATCAGATGGATATTTATACCATAGATATTATACGTATAATACAAGTTCACCTGGATATACAGAGTTTAGATATGGTGCGGCGCCTTCTTTCATGAAGCAAGGGCAATCAATGTATAGTGTAGATGGAAAAACATTTGGAAATGAAACATTCTATCAATATTTTAATTATGTATCATTACGTTCTAAAACAGAATATACAGCAGAACAATTAGATAGTTATGTAAAATCAGTTAAACCAGATTCACCACTAATTGGTTTAGGTGCGAAATTTAAAGAAGTAGAAAGTAAGTATAATGTAAATGCGTTATTCTTATATTCATTAGCAGTTCATGAAAGTTTCTATGGGACAAGCGAGCTTGCACGAGAAAAAAATAATTTATTTGGTTTAAAGGCAACTGATGATAGTCCATTTGGCAACGGTGAAACATTCAACTCAAAAGAAGATTGTATTGAACATGCTGCAAAGTTATACATGGATGAAGGGTATTTAAAACCAGGGCATTGGCGTTATACAGCAGCGTATACAGGTGATAAAGCTGGTGGTGTAAATATGAACTATGCATCTGATGCAAACTGGGGTAAAAAAGTAGCAGGGCATATGTTCCGTTTTGATTCATACTTAGGTAAGAAAGAGTACAACAAATATAAACTTGCTCGTGTAAAGAGTAAGGTAGAAGTGAAAAAAGATCCTCATACGTCGAACAATCGACTGTATAGCTTAACTGCAAATAAAGTTGTTACAGTTACAGGTGAAGAAACGATAAATGGACAAGCATGGGTTAAAATCATCTCTGATGACCCTGCTGTAAATGAAGCTTATATTKCAAAAGAAAATGTAGAGTATGTAAAACACTAATAAAAAAGAGAAGACTGATCATCTAGATGCATTTTATAAAAATGACAAGATGAGCAGTCTTTTTGTGTGTCGAACATAATAAATGTTATTTAATAGAAAATTAATGAAAACAATCCCACTTTATAGAAAAAATAACAAATAATTCGACAAAAAAAACAAAAATAAAGCGCATTCATGTCGAATGATGTCGAGAATTTTAAATATAGTAAATCATCAATCGATTTGTTTTTTGTGTTATAATGCTATTGTTATATTAAATACAAGCGATATATATACGTTTACATATTAGAATCGTTGATAAAAACATAATTCGACAAACATTTCGAATTTGTCGAATTATGCGATAAAAAATTCTTTTAAAAAAAAGAATTATGACGTATTATATACATGGTTTAACTTTTTGGAAAAAGATAGTATTTATTATGGCTGATAAATTACTAATCTCCAAAAAGTGTTTGTAGGTTAATAT
>NZ_JBFUIN010000264.1:0-4355 GCF_056401855.1 Bacillus sp. P4_D3 | reverse complement strand
ACAACTATTATCTGCAACATTCGATTCCAGTATTCTACCTGATTTGTTATCAATGACAAATCAAGACCCTTATTTCCGTTATGTAAGTGATGAGCATAATTACTATATTGAAGAAAAGACACCTTTTATTCATGAACTCGAAAAACAAATAACAATGACTTCTGTTGAAGAACCAAATTTATTACAGAAAATCGATGATACAATTTTTCCAAATAAAATTTCTATCGGTGGAACAAAGGAAAACTTACAACTCCTTCAAAAAAAGATTGATGAAAAATTCCATGGAAAAGTTAGTACTTTCATTTCAGCTGAACAATGTTTAGATGTAATGCCACCCAATATTAGTAAAGGTTCTGCTATTTCTGTTTTATTACAAGAGTTTCAAATACAACCAGAGGAGGTTGCGTGCATAGGGGATTCTTACAATGATATTCCAATGTTTTCTTTAACTCCTCATAGTTTTGCTATGTCTCAAGCTGATGACGCGGTAAAAGAGCACGCTCACTATGTAGTAGATGCTGTCAAAGATGCCGTTAACCAAGTACTTGTTTATAATGAAGAAGCAAATAAAAATACGACTCGATCCTTATAAGGATGAGTCGTGTTTTTATTTCTTTACATGTTGAAAACATCAAAGTTCACTGTACTTCACAAACTGAAATATATTACTTGTTACGTGCGATGTTCGTAATAAACTTGTAACGATCCCCACGATAAATACATTTCACATACTCTAACGGTAACTCACCTTCTGAATATGACCATTGACGCATTACAAGTACAGGCGCCTTTTTAGGAATATGCAGATGTTCAGCTTCATTATCCGTTGCAATTGAAGCTTCAATTGATTGAGTAGCGCGAACAAGCTTAAAGCCCAGTTTTTTCTCTAAATGTTCATATAAAGATTGTTGCAATATTTCTTCGTTAATATCTTTCACAAGAGTTGGCGACAAATATGTCGTCTCAAATGCAATCGGTTCGTCATCAGCTAAGCGCGTACGCCTCACTTCATAAACCGATTCTCCCTCTTGTATTCTCAGCCGGTCTGCTATTTTAGCAGTAGCTGGAACTAGGCGGAAACTTAATAACTGGCTGCTCGGTTTCATACCACGAGAAATCATATCTTCTGTGAATCCCGTCATTCCTTGCAACTTTTGCTCCACTTTCGGAAGTTGGACGAACGTTCCAATCCCACGTTTCCGGTATAAATAACCTTGTTCCACTAAGTTATTAATCGCCTGTCTGATTGTCATACGACTCACTTCGAACTTATCACAAAGTTCATTCTCAGATGGAATTTTATCTCCCGGCTTCCATTCGCCTTCCTCAATTAGCTGTTTCACCCACTCTTGAATCTGATAATAGATCGGAAATGGTGAATACTTGTCGATGTTCATCAGCAATCGCCTCACTGCATAAAGATAGAGCTTCTGGATCTGCGATTACGGTTACATTCGGATGACGTTGTAAAACTGTAGCAGGACACGCCTCACTATATTCACCTTGCAATAGCTCTTTAATAGCTTCTGCCTTTTTAGATCCCATAGCAACAAGTAGAATTTGTTTTGCTTTCATAATACTTCCAATTCCCATTGTAATCGCATGAGTCGGCACATCTTCTTCATTTTCAAAGAAGCGAAGGTTTGCTTGGCGCGTAGATTCTGTTAATTCTACAATGTTAGTTGGAGAATTAAATGGTGTTCCTGGCTCATTAAATCCGATGTGACCGTTTTCACCGATTCCAAGAATCTGTAAGTCAACTGGGTTAGCTACTAGAATGCCTTCATAACGCTTGCACTCTTCCTCTAAATCACTTGCCATCCCATTCGGTACATAAGTTTGTTTAAATGGAAGATGATCAAACAACTGTTCTTGCATGAAATAGTGATAGCTGTTTTTATCTTCGTGTGGTAAATTTACGTACTCATCTAAGTTTACAGTGGTTGTATGACTTGTATCAAGTTTATTTTTTCGCATTTCTGCATAAATACCTAATGGAGAGCTTCCTGTAGCCATTCCTAAAGTTGGATTTTCTTTTGATTTTACAACCTCTTTAATTAACTTATAACCTGCTTCTGCTAATTCTTCTGGAGTTTTTACAACAAGAATATTCATCTTATT
This sequence comes from Bacillus sp. P4_D3, assembly GCF_056401855.1. Taxonomy (NCBI): domain Bacteria; kingdom Bacillati; phylum Bacillota; class Bacilli; order Caryophanales; family Bacillaceae; genus Bacillus; species Bacillus sp. P4_D3. Next base: position 2,234 of record NZ_JBFUIN010000264.1, on the reverse strand, counting down.
ACTTCCCTTCCTTCATATGAATTCCTAAACGAACCGTATCATATACATGTAATTCTTCAGTCATAACAACAAAGTCTGCATCTTTGCCTGCCGCTAACGCGCCTTTATTATTTAATCCAAACTCTTCTGCTTGGTTAACTGATGTCATCAACACTGCATCCTCGATTGAACATCCTGTAAATTCAATTACATTTCGGAAAGCTTGATCCATTTTTAAAATACTACCAGCTAACGTTCCATCTTCTAATCGAGCACTGCCATCTTTTACATGTACTGGCTGTCCGCCAAGTTCATATAATCCTTCTTCAAGACCTTTTGCACGCATTGCATCTGTAATGACACTTACTTTTTTCGGCCCTTTTAATTTATACGCTAATTTCACCATATCAGGGTGAATGTGAATACCATCTGTAATTACTTCAACCATTACATCTGGATTTAATAACACATGACCAACAACTCCTGGTTCACGATGATGTAATCCACGCATTTGGTTATATAAATGTGTTGCATGTGTAATTTTTCTATTTTTCAGTTGTGCATCAATCGCATCTGTATGCCCCATTGTGCCAACAACACCTGTTTCAGCAAGATACTGTTCAAACTCTAACGCACCTTCTTCTTCCGGTGCATATGTTACTAATTTAATTAGATTACCGCTTGCTTCCTGCCATTGTTTAAATTGCTCGATACTCGCAGGAACAATATGTTCAAGTGGTTGTGCACCCGCACGTTTTTTTGAAACATATGGTCCTTCTAAGTGAATATATTCGAAATGTGCTCCTTTATCTTTCGCTTCCTTCGCAGCAAGTAGCGCCGCTTCAATCGCTTCTGGAGCTTGTGTCATTGTTGTTGGGAAGTAAGTTGTAACTCCTTCTTTTAACATTTCTTTACCAAGAGTTACTAATCCATCGCTATTTGCATCCATCGCATCAATATCGTATCCACCATGAATATGAACATCGATCATACCTGGAATCACAATCTTTCCTGCCGCATCTAACACAGTTTCATTTTCTTGTGATACATATTGAGCCATCAAACCAATTTCTTTAACTGTTTCTGCGTAACGAATAAATCCATTTTCCACTACTTCTTTACCTGTATAAATTTTGGCATTGATGACAACTTGCGTTTTCATTTTCATCGATCCTTTCCCATGAAATACCTACTTATTATTATTACCTTATTCGCCTAATTCCATCTTAATATACACACAAGTAGTTGTCTATACATTCTAATGAAATTTCCTCTTCGTTCAGCGAAAAAAGGAAATTGATTTCTTTTTCATTATAATATATATTATTCATTTTTTCCAAAATGGAAAATACCCTCTTATATAATTAGTTACTTAAGTAATGGCATAAAACCGCTAGCCCCCATAGTAATATGTTCACCATCTGTTTCTATTTCTACAGTACGTTTGTTTGTTCCGTATATCATTATACCACGCTGTTTTAATCGTCTTACTACACTTTGATGAGGATGCCCATACGGATTTCTACTCCCGTACGAAAGAATAGCGAATTGTGGATCTACTTTTTTTAAGAATGTTTCACTCGTTGAAGTATACGAGCCATGATGCCCAACTTTTAATACATCTGCATGTATATCAAATTGCTTTAATATTTCATTTTCCGTCCGTATATCAGCATCACCCATTAATAAAAAGTCCGCTTTACCATATCGAATCTTTAACACAATTGAGGACTCGTTATTCTCGTCTTTTGATTTACCATTGTTCAATACTTGTATAGAAACATGTGGATCTAGCGGTATGTATTGTCCTTCCTTCACTGAAATGAAAGGAATGCCCCTTTTTTTAATGTTATTCCGATACGTATGATAAGTAAATGAACTATATGTTTTCCCACTATCTAATACGAGTGAAACTGGCATTTGTTCTACAATTGGAATAAGCCCCCCTATATGGTCCATATCAGGATGAGTACTTACAATCACATCTAAATGATTAATTCTTTTTTCAATTAGTTTTTGAATAATAACCTCTCCCGCTTCATAAGGGCCCCCATCTATTAACATCGTTTGACCATTTGGCAATGTAATAAGTGTCGCATCACCTTGTCCAACTTTTAAAAAACTCACTTTCATTTTACCGAAATGTTGCCGCTGCATATGTATAGAAGACGTAGTATGAATAGACATCATATATCTTTTAGCCGATGCGCTGTTTAACGAAAAACATAATAAAACAGAAACCAACAATAGAATAC
>NZ_JBFUIN010000263.1:0-4379 GCF_056401855.1 Bacillus sp. P4_D3 | reverse complement strand
ATCACGAACGAGTACTGCTTCTGTTAAATACTGTGCTAGTTGTTCATTAGAAATGACGCAGCGATGGTGGATTGTTTGAAAGGTCTCTGTCATTAAATTAATAAATGGAGCATCTGAATTCGGCTGAAACGCATTCGCTTTAAAGTATTTTTCGTTATCTTCATAGTCAACAGAATACGTGTGTAATTGCCCTTTTCCTGATCTTTCATACTCTTTTGCAGCTATTGCTGTTATAGCACTTGAATCTACACCGCCTGATAAAAAAGTGCATAGTGGTACGTCAGAAACTAATTGTCTCGTAATCGCATCTTGTAATAAAAAACGAGTTTTCTCTACTGTTTCTTCAAATGAATCTTCATGTTTTTTACTTTCCACATTCCAATATCTCCATATGCATAAACCGTCTTTTGAGAACGTCATCGCATGACCCGGACGCAGTTCTTGAATACCAGCATATATACCGTGACCAGGCGTTCTAGATGGTCCAAGGCCGAATATTTCCGATAATCCTTCTAACGTTACTTCCGCCTTCACATCTGGATGCGCTAGTATCGCTTTTAACTCTGAACCAAATAATAATCGTCCGCTATCATATTTATAAAAAAGCGGTTTTACACCTAATCTATCTCTCGCAATAAAGACTCGTTCATTTTTCTCATCCCATACTGCAAACGCATATATACCGTTTAAATGAGCGACACATTCTTCTTTCCATTCAATATAAGAGGCCAATAGTACTTCTGTATCGGAATGCCCTTTAAATGTATAACCTCTTCTTAATAACTCTTTGCGAATATCTTCTGTATTGTAGAGCTCTCCGTTATAGCAAATCGCATAACTAGTTTCATCTTTCAAACAAGTCATGGGTTGTTTACCACCTTCAGGATCTACAACGATTAACCGTTTATGCCCAAATGCGACGTTCCCTTTAATCCAAACTTTATTATCATCCGGACCGCGTTTCGCTAGCGTTTCCGCCATCTTCGTCACGATGTCCCTTTCCCCTTCTAATGAGCGTTTATAATCCACCCATCCTGTAATCCCGCACATAAAATCATCCTTCCTAATCTAATATCTGTTTCTGAACGTGCAGTAATCCCCACCCTATGAGTGCGGATACATAAAAACAACAAACTTGACGATAACTAACTATCCATATATGAAATAGCAGTTTCACAGTGTAAAGCGTGTTTTATTGTATGCCCATCTCTCTTTAGGTGTGTCTAGTTATAAAGAACGTGCGAACTGTCCATAACAAGAATAACTATTTCTATAAAAGGAGAAATGAACTATGGTACAACGCAAACATATTTTGTATAACCAACCGCGCGCTCATACAGTCGGTAATGTCGAATATATAAACAATGAATGGGTATTCTTTGATGATGAAAATGATGAGGCTTTTCTATTAGAAGATATTGCCGAAGATGGTTTTGAAATTTTATATAACAACAATTGGCTACCAGCTCGTTTTTATGAACAAGACATATTACAAATTGCAAATGAACAACATTCTCTCCAAAACGGGGAAATGATACGAATTCGAAAAAAATTACTTCTTAGCTATCATGAATGGCTTGAAGAGTTACCTGACTCTGTCTTTACATTATTAACCGAATCATTGCAATCGCTTAATTACTCTTTATATGATTGCATGTATTGTCATAATTATTTATCATTCTTACCGAAAGATGAAGCATGCGAAGGAGTAAATATTCTTTTGTTCGATAACGACGAAATGATTTGTACATTGCAGCACCATTTCGTACGCCACTCTTCCTCTAATAAAAATATTTTACGATTTACGAAAGTAAACGGAGAAGAGTTGCATCTCGATGCGACATAAAATAAAAAAACCACCTTATCTCCCAAACATTTGAGATCATAAGGTGGTTTTATTTTTAATTAAAATACTTTCCAGCCAATTGGTAATTTCAATCCAAGATAAAATACCGCTACTAGCGCGACAATAAATAATCCCCAAACTGCCCCTGTTGCCTTGTTCTTGCTCATTTTTACAAGAACCATTTCCATACCACCGATAACTAAAATACCCGCTAACATTTTCATGCCGTACCACATGTGCATGCTACCTGTTGCCGTCTTCACAATACTCATGTACAACATGAAACCTGTCACAATAATGATAATGTACATAAGGCGAAGCCCCATATGTACACCTTTACCTTTTCTTCCTGCTGAATAAAGTGAATACGCAACGAAGAATAAAATTAATCCTAATGCCCATGCTGTAATATGCATATGTACCATCGTATCCCTGCCTCCTCTTTTCACACTTTTTCACTCTATATGATAACATGTTCATTTATTTTCAGGAAATGTTTCGCTTTTTTATATTTAAATGATATAATATTTAGAGTATTTACAAACTTCTKGTAATAACAAAAGGGGGAACAATCATGATTCAAACTAAAGATATTATCGAACTTACAGACACATACGGGGCAAATAACTACCATCCACTTCCAATCGTTATTTCTAAAGCAGAAGGCGTTTGGGTAGAAGATCCTGAAGGAAACCGCTATATGGACTTATTAAGTGCATATTCTGCAGTAAACCAAGGTCATCGTCATCCAAAAATCATTAACGCTTTAATTGACCAAGCTAATCGAGTTACGTTAACTTCTCGTGCTTTCCATAGCGATCAATTAGGTCCTTGGTACGAAAAAGTTGCGAAACTAACAAATAAAAATATGGTACTTCCTATGAATACAGGCGCAGAGGCTGTTGAAACTGCAATTAAAACAGCTCGTCGCTGGGCTTACGATGTGAAAAAGGTAGAGGCAAACCGTGCAGAAATCATCGTTTGTGAAGATAACTTCCACGGACGTACAATGGGTGCTGTTTCTATGTCATCAAACGAAGAGTACAAGCGCGGCTTCGGTCCAATGCTTCCTGGCATTATTGTAATTCCTTACGGTGATTTAGAAGCGTTAAAAGCTGCGATTACACCAAATACAGCTGCATTCATTTTAGAGCCAATTCAAGGTGAAGCAGGAATTAACATTCCACCAGCTGGTTTCTTACAAGAAGCTTTTGAAGTATGTAAAAAAGAAAACGTTTTATTCGTAGCAGATGAAATCCAAACAGGCTTAGGCCGTACTGGTAAAGTATTTGCTTGCGACTGGGACAATGTAACTCCTGACATGTACATACTTGGTAAAGCACTTGGCGGCGGCGTATTCCCAATCTCTTGTGTTGCAGCAAACAGCGACATTTTAGGCGTATTCGAGCCAGGTTCTCACGGTTCTACATTCGGTGGTAACCCACTTGCATGTGCTGTTTCTATCGCAGCTCTTGAAGTATTAGAAGAAGAAAAATTAACAGAGCGTTCTCTTCAATTAGGAGAAAAACTAGTTGGGCAATTAAAAGAAATTGATAACCCAATGATTACTGATATTCGCGGTAAAGGTTTATTCATCGGTATCGAATTAAACGAGGCAGCTCGTCCTTACTGTGAACAACTAAAAGCAGCTGGGCTATTATGTAAAGAAACACACGAAAACGTAATTCGTATTGCACCACCTCTAGTAATCTCTGAAGAAGACTTAGAGTGGGCATTCCAAAAAATTAAAGCTGTACTATCTTAATCATAGTGAGGTTGTCCTAAATATAGGACAACCTCTTTCTTTTTTTAGTAATTTACCGTAAAATAAAATTGAATATTCTGTTTTTCGTTAAAAAGGGGGTAACTGTATGCTTTTGAAATACGGTAAACACATTAACCATTTAGCTACAATTTTTATTTCTATGACATTCATCGGCTTCATATTATCTACAACTCTACTCAGTCATTATTCAACTCCTAATACATTCACACTACTTAAAACATCATTTTGGGCTGCTGTTTTCCTTACAGTTATCGGTTTTGGCCGTGAGAGAAGCGCACTTGCAGTTATGCTAATTGGAATTTGCACTTTAGCATTAATCGGATTGTATATTTTCGCCATTATAGATTACTCCGTTAATCCACGCCCATAGAAAAGAGCTATCTTTTCACAAGATAGCTCTTTTCTCATTTCACTATATTTCTTAGCGTACCAATTCCCTCTACTGTAACAACAACTTCATCACCAGCATGCAAAAACTTCGGTGGTGTAAAACCTTTACCAACACCAGCTGGTGTCCCTGTTGCAATGATATCTCCTGGCTCTAATGTCATACCTTTACTTATAGTTGAAATAATTTCTTCTACTGAAAAAATCATTTCTCTCGTATTTGAAGTTTGCCTTACTTCTCCATTTACCACTGTTTCAATGTGTAATGCATTCGGCGTTCTAACCATCGATTTATGAATTAAATACGGTCCCATTGGACAAAATGTATCGAAACTTTTCCCTAGGAAAAATTGTTTATGT
>NZ_JBFUIN010000262.1:0-4415 GCF_056401855.1 Bacillus sp. P4_D3 | reverse complement strand
GCTTAAGTTGTACCGTAGGTACCAACGTACAGTTAACAAGATGATGTCTGGTTGATAATGTTTCCACTTAAATAAATTCTCCTTTTCCATACTAATCACACGCCTTTTATAGAGTAGTATTATCAGTATTTCCAAGTTTGATAGACCATTTTCATATACTTCAAAGTTTTTGCACCAGAACCTTAAGTTGTGTTTATGGAGGATGTTATAGGATGAACTATAAAAAAGGTATTATGATAGGTTTATTATGTGTATTTGTTTTTTCGTTAGGTGGTTGTGATTTTTTTGATGGATTTAAAAGTGGATTCAGTTCTAAAACTGAAAAAGTAGAAAATCAGGAAAAATAATAAAATTTTTATAGATGTTTTGAAGCCAAAAGATGACTTATTCAATGTCATCTTTTGGCTTTTTTCTAGTGAAATTAAAAGTAAACTTCTAATAAAAAGTGTACCTTTTGATGCAGAAGTTATTCCTATGAAATTATTGTAAATTTATATTAATTTGTTTTAATATTATGTTTATAATTGGGTGATTAAGTGATGTAGTGATGGGCAGGATGATTGCACGAATAAAAAGCCGTCCATTCTTATAATCTATATAAATTAATTACTAATCTATTCATAGAAAACAAAAGAACCACCCGGAAATAGATCCGTAGTGGTTCTCTTTACAAATACTTGGTACAATACTTTACTGAACTAGATAAGGTATGGGATTCACTGCATTTGTTTTTTCAAAATTCCACTCGCCGTTATGTAATTCAAAATGAAGATGTTGCCCGGTTGAATGTCCTGTATTCCCCATGTGTCCTATTATTTGTCCGGTTTCAACCCGATCACCCGCTTGTACTGTACGATCCTTCAAATGTGCATAAATGGTTGTATATAATTTCCCATCTATCGTATGAGCAATAAACACAACATTTCCATAGGAATTAGAGTAGTAGGATTTTATTACTTTTCCGCTTGTTGCTGCCAGGATTGGAACTTCACCTGGAGCTGTGAAATCTACTCCGTAATGCATTTCTCCCCAACGAACATCAAATGTAGAGCTGACTATCCCTTTCGTTGGGTACTTGAAAACAGCTGGAATAGGAGGAGTTTCTTGTGGTTTGTTTTGTAATACATAATGTTTAGCTACATATCCAAAACCTGAACCGAAACGTATTTTATACCAAGAACCTACTGTTTCTACAACTTGTAATTGGGTACCATTTTTTAAAGATCCAATTATAGAAGTGTTAGTTCCCGCTCCGCTTCGCACTCTTAATACAGGAGTTGCAACATAATAAGATGAATTTCCTTGTACGGTGGTTCCTTTAACCATTGAATAGGAACCATCAGAGACAAATTCTTTTTTCACATATCCTGTTTTTCCATTATAAGAAATTTTATACCATTCACCACATTCTTCTAAAATGGAGATGTATTTTCCATTTGGTAGTACACCGAGAATAGTAGATTCTGCATTTGGCTCTATACGAACATTTAATGCAATCGCATTTACAATATATTGATTTTTTGGTTGTGTTTGTTTTGTGGGAGAAAGATAAGATTTTTGCATGTAACCAATTTTATTTTGTACATCTACTTTATACCAGTCAGGTGTTGTTTCTATTATTTTAACTGGAGTATTGAATGTAATATTTCCAATAGAGTTGCTATTTGTAGTAGCATCCTGATACAGATGTGCTTTGTCAAAATTTACAAATTCGATTTTTACTTTGTCATTTTGTGGTATTGATACAGCATGAGAATCAGCTGCTACTACTGAAGGGAGAAGCGTAGCAATTGCAGCAGTTGTTAATGAAAAAGTGGTAGTGATCATCTTCATATAATAATAAGCCTCCTTGGGGAATGTATTACAACATTAAAATGAAAACAATATTAAAGTGAAAGATATATATAAAGAATAGCAGATTTTTAAAAGTTGGGGTAAAAAAATATCAAAAAATGTCGAATTAAACAGAATTTTTAGTTTTTTTGTTGATTCGTGTTATTTTTTATGTTAAACTCATAACAACAAAGAAAGAGTCACCGAAAACCCTTATCGGTTAAATTTTCAGAATTTTTAGTATTATTTATCGGTTTACTCCATGTGATTTACACTTTTGTGTATTGCTTTTCCACTCTTTCTTTGTTCTACCCTATAAAAGAAAACAACCTGTTTTTATCCAAGTTGTTTTCTTTTATAAAAATATAATTTGTTGTTTAACAGTTGGGATTACTATTTTAAAAGTTATTATGGTTTATAGGGGGGCGATAGCTAATAGATTGGATATTTAATGAGGAGTTTGCATTACAATAGAGTGAAGCTAGAAAGAGGTGAAAACTAAGAAATTCGGATGTTAGTTTTTTAATTTTGGAAAAGGAAGAATAAAAATATAGTGGATATACAATTACAATAAGGGAATGCAGTATAGATTAGTATACTTGCATTCCCTTATTATATTTATTTATTTTTTTCTTTCTATATTTTTTTGTTCATAGATACCAGCAGCCATCTCAGCTTGGAATCAAATAAATGCTCTATTATTACTTAAATATATTTTAATCTTATTAAAAATGATCCTAAATCATATCCTACATTTATTATTGCAATGGCTGAAATTATAGTTAATGGATATTTCACAAATGGATTATTTAAGATTTTTTTTATTTTTTTCATGTTGTAGTCCTCCATTAGATTAATCATCTTATTTTTAATGTTATCATGAACATAGATATAATGATTTGTTTTTTATTAGATATAAAATCCTGTTTGCATCTTTACTTTCATTTTATGTACAATAAGGGAAAGAAATAGTATAAGGCAGGGGGAGGAAGCCCATGTCCAATCAACAATTAGTGAATTTACGTATTGATTTTGCATTTAAACAATTATTTGGTACAAGTGGGAACGAGGATATTTTGGTTGCCTTTTTAAATGCTATGTTACATGATTCTTTAGAATCACCCATTATATCCTTGCAGTTAGAAGATCCACATTTGCATCGAGAACATGAAGAAGATAAATTATCGATTTTAGATATCTCAGCGACATTAGATACGGGGACAAAGATAAATGTAGAAATACAGCTGAATAACAATCACGATATGATCAAACGAAGCTTGTATTATTGGGGAAGGTTATACACTTCTCAATTAAAAAAAGGAATGCCATATAGCTCACTTCATAAAACAATTACCATCAATTTGTTAAACTTTGTGATGTTTCCAGAATATGAAGCGTTTCATACAACAGGAATCTTGTGGAATCAGCAACAACAAAAGGTATTGAGTGATGATATAGAAATGCATATTATTGAAATTCCGAAGTTAATGCAACAATGGCGTAATGAACAAGTAAATCCCTGGGAAGATTCGTTTGTTCGTTGGTTATTATTACTTCCAGCGAATGAAGATGAACACTTAACCCAAACATTGGAGGATATTGCGATGAACCAAGATCCAATTTTACAAAAGGCAATGAATAAGTGGGAACGTATGAGTCAAGATTCTTCTTTCCGTCAAGCCTATGAAGCAAGGGAAAAAGCATTAATGGATGAGGCTGCAAAGTTTGCTCATGCAGAACAACAAGGGATAAAAAAAGGAAGAGAAGAAGGAAAGCTTGCTGAACGTATTCAATTAGTTAGTGGTATGCATAAAAATGGAATGTCAGTAGAGGACATTGCAAAGTTCACGAAGTTAAGTATAGAAGAAATACGAGAAATTTTACAATCCTAAATAGATTAAAATAACACCTACAAATGTTTGTAGGTGTTATTTTTTTGGGGGGCATTCTCAATTGGGGAAACTTTTGCGATCTATGCGACACCAAACTATTAATATGTACAAATGTAAACTTTTGGGTGAAAGTTTACTTTCGGGTTTAGAATCATTTATAGCTAATTTTGTAATAAATTTCTCAATATAGATGATTACGGCCATAGGAATTTACCACCTATGCCATCTTTTGTACCACTCTTTGACAAAGAATCTACCAAGACATGCCTACTCTTTACCAATAAAAACCTCCTCTCATTACTAATATGCAATATGGAGGAGGTTTTTTGGTTTATAACATTTGGTTAAGCCTTGAAGAACTCTCTTATGATTTTTCTTGTGTTGATTTAAAATAAAGTTCGATCATTTATAATAAAGAGTGATAATTTGTAAAAAAGTTTGATAAAAAGATCCATTTTATAGAGTATTTCTTTGTTCAGCAATCGGGCCAGATTGTTGAACAACAGTCTTTTAAGAAATGTTATCTAACGACGCTTGTGCAAAAATAATATTGTTGTTTAATTTACAATAAAGTCATTTGAAAAATAATATTAGTTGTTTAAAAATCCTTATTCCACGAACGGAGCAGGTTAGTGGAAGCAATAGTAATTAGGTTTGACTGGGAAAATTGTCGATGATATTAAAAAAGAC
>NZ_JBFUIN010000261.1:0-4423 GCF_056401855.1 Bacillus sp. P4_D3 | reverse complement strand
CACACTCTTCACACTTACATTTTGGTTTTTCCTTACAACAACACTCTTTACAATCACATTTCGGTTTTTCCTTGCAACAACATTCATCACAATCTCTACGTTTGCATCTACATCTTCCAAACATTAAATCATCCCAAAAACTATTACAATTATTTCTCATGCGAATATGATTCCTCCTCTATAGACTTCATCATATTCTATGTTTAAAAGTGTAAAATGGCTTGTTTGCTAGTCTAGTTTTTACGCTTTAGAGTAGTTTAACTCATATGTGATGAATACTAATCTTACTAATAATAAACCTGTTTTAAAAGTTTTTGTAAAATATTTTCTTGTAAGCTGTTATACTATAAACCGAAAATATATTTTATACATATAGGAGGATAAATTTTGAAGAAAATTCTATTATCGGTTCTTTGTGGAGCTGTCCTTTTAGGTGGAGCATGCTCTAAAGATACAGACTCTAAAGATTCAACATCAAAGAAAACTACTAAGGATACTAGTGAATCAACACAGGTATTATCAAAAGAAGAGTTTGAAAAGATGCACTCTAATCCTAAAGAATATAAAGGGAAAAAGGTTGATTTTTATGCACAAATCTTTGTCGAACCTGAACGTGATAAAGATGGTACGTATCTTCAAGCCTGGGCTGACAAAGAGCATAGCAAAAATACCATCATTGCTTTCAAAGACCCTAAATTAGATGTAAAACGTGAAGATTATATTCATGTAAAGGGAACTATTAAAGACGTCTTTGAAGGTGAAAATGCTTTTGGTGGAAAAGTAAAAGGTCCTACTATCGTTGCAACAAGTGTTGAAAAAACTGATTATGCTACTGCCTTTGATCCTGCAAAAAAAACAATTGAAGTTAATCAAGAACTAGACCATAAAGGCTATAAAATGATCGTTAAAAAAATTGAAATTGCCGATAAAGAAACACGAGTTTACTTTACAGCAAAGAATGATGCAACTGCAGCATTTAATTTTTATGATTTCAACTCCAAATTAATCGTAAATGGTCAACAACTAGAATACCAAGATAATTATGAAGCAAAATACCCTAAAATCCCACAAGGTATGATGCCTGGCGTAACTAGTGATGCTGTGTTAACATTCCCTAAACTCCCAATCGAGCAAGGTGAATTACAACTGATACTAGAAGGTTCAAGTGAAAATTATGATTTAAAGCCTGAACMATTTAACTATAAAATTACGTTTTAAATAATAAAATCGACTCTTTTTTAGAGTCGATTTTATTTAATATTATAGAAGCAATAAATAGTTTACTAATTATATTTCCTTTCCTTCCTCCACAGCCCACTTCAACCTCTGCAACATATATCCAATCCCTCTACATCCCTCTAACGGATATGTAATGATTTCTTCTGGATATAACTTCGTCACTACTTTTTTATGTTTCTTGCCTGCAAGTAAGACAATTTCATCAAACTGAAGTAAGTCTTTTTCAATCATCTGTTTTTGTAATTGTTCTATACTAATAATCTCATTACTCTTTGAATCAAATGCAAGATCATAGTTTTCCTTTACAATATCATTTGGTCTTAAAAATCCATGCTTTGCTGATAATATAACCCAGCTCTCGAAAAACTCAGTTGCATACGCCTGACATGCTTTTCCGAATGGACTAATATATACATCTTTTGCCTCTGCCTCTCCAGAATATGGGTACTTATCCCAAATCTTCTTCTTTCCGCATGGAATTATGCATAACCTTTTCATCGTTATTTCTTACCCCGCTTCTATATTTCTTATGAAATATCAATTTTTTAGTACATTTTTTTACAGAATACTATATACTAATCTTGAAAGATAAAATTACATTATCTTCTATATTTGGTTTAATTTCTTTTAGAACAGTCTATTAAGCATATGTATTATTACATAAACACACCGTACTAAAGTCACTTTCATACAGCATGCATACACCTCATCCTTTAGTGAATTTGTAAAGATTTCGTAAAATCAAGTACACTTAATCTCCCAATCGCTATTCAATAGTACAATATATAAATGTATTATAAAAAGGAGGTGAACAACTATGAAAAATATACTCCCAGCATTATTAGCTTATATTATTGTTTGTATCATCGCGATTATCATTCCAGCATCTGACGGCTATAATACTGTAGGTTGGAAATTCTTTGTTGGRCAAGCGTACGCAATACCTATTTTCATTATTGCTGCTATTATTACATTTTATATAAATAAGAAACGATCTTATGAATAAACGATAAGTAGGATAGCTATTGCTATCCTTTTTTATTTCCCATCTGTAATTTTATAATAAAAAAAGACAAGCAGCCACTCCGGCTACTTGTCCTTTCTGTTTATCCATACTCAATAATATTAAGCTTGGAATGTTTCTGTTAATACAGGAACGATTTGTTTTTTACGAGATACAACACCTTTTAAAGTAGCTGTGTTATTTTGTAATGTTACGTTGTATGCTTTCTCAACAACGTCTGTTGCTTTACCGATCGCAAGGCCAACAGAATCGTTAGTTAAGATGTCAGTTACAACGAATAAGAATAGGTCTAAACCTTTTTCTTCTACTACTGCAGAAATAACTTTTTCAAGTTCCGCTTGGTGTACAAGAACGTCGTTTGTATCAACAGCGTTTACTTGTGCGATTTCAACTTTCGCGTTACCCATTTGGAATTCTTTAGCGTCAAGAGAGATTAATTGCTCCATTGTTTTTCCGCTTAAGTCAGCACCAGCTTTTAACATTTCTAAGCCGTAGCTATCTGCATCTACACCAGCGATTTCCGCTAATTCACGAGCTGCTGCTACGTCTTGTTCTGTGCAAGTTGGAGATTTGAATAGTAAAGAATCTGAAATAATTGCAGATAACATTAAACCTGCAACTTCTTTACGAATTGCAACACCATTTTCTTTGTACATTTTGTTTAAGATTGTAGCTGTACAACCAACTGGCTCACAACGGTAGTATATAGGATCGCTTGTCTCAAAGTTAGCAATACGGTGATGGTCAATAACTTCTAACACACGAACAGATTCGATATCGTTAGCACTTTGTTGGCGTTCGTTATGGTCAACTAAAATAACGTTGTCCACTTCGTTTGCTACTGTCTCAACAAAACGCGGTCCTTCTACTTTAAAAGAGTCTAACGCAAATTGAGTTTCACCGCTGATTTCGCCTAAACGTACAGGCTCAGCATTCATTCCTAATTCTTTTTTCAATTCTGCATAAGCAATCGCAGAACAAATTGCATCTGTATCTGGGTTTTTATGCCCGAAAACTAGTACTTTTTCCATGTTTTCCACCTCTTCATGAAAAGGATATCTTAAAGAAGCAAATATGACAATATTTAAAGCGTATTTTTTTATAAATAATTGCAGTTTCTTCTATATTTTTCATCGTTTTCACAAAAAAAGACCATCTAAAATATTTTAGGTGGTCAAAGGTTATCTTTTCGTTAAAATAAAGATGGAACTTGCACTACGTTATTAACTGCGAAATTGGCAAAGGCAGTCTAATTATCGAATAGCCCTCTTCCTCTCAGATTTGCGGAAACAGGCTCCTTTCCTATTTCACGTGCCCATATAGATAACTGGCCGATATGGTGGATTTCATGGACAATGACATGACGTATTATCTCTCCGTGTGTACATTCAATGACTCGGCGCCTAATTGGTGCGTCTCTAGAGCTAATCGGTTCTTCATTGAAATCAGTTTCTGAAAGTTTCCGAGAATCCATTTCATTTGTCCAAGATGTCACAAATTGCTTCACTTTCTCATGGTATTGAGCTGAAAGATTTTTCACTTTTTGCAAGCTGGCATATTCTTCAAACAACGGCTCCTCAAGCACTGGTTCACCTCGCAAACCTAAGATCCAAATATATTCCACATCTACAATGTGAAATAAGGTATGTAGGATACTGCCGAACCCACCGAACCGTTTCTTTAATAGTTCTTCATCCGGTATGTCTTCGCACAATGTAAACCAATCATCACGAACTTGCCAATTATATTGAAACAGTTTCAACATCACAACAACCTCCATCTTTTAGATTAACATTTAATATTCACCAAAAGACTTCAAAATCTCTATTTAAGTAATAACTCTAAAAAACCTGTTAAAACCCTCTGCAAACTGGCTCTTTAACTGAACATTCTAGATGAAGTTACAGGGCTTTATCAAACTTTATTTTAAATTATCAATCTTTTTTATAAATCAACACACAGACATAATAACAAATATGTCGTTTGAAATTATCTCCCTTTTCAAATAAAAAACTAAATCATTTTATAATAAATTACCGTTGCATCTAACTCACCATTCGGAGAAATCGCATATTCTGGTATTTTGCCGGATTCTTGATAATTTAATGCCTTGTACAATCTATTAGAAGGATCTCCTTCTCTAGTATCTAATACTAAAAG
>NZ_JBFUIN010000260.1:0-4460 GCF_056401855.1 Bacillus sp. P4_D3 | reverse complement strand
ACTCTAGATAAATGGCCTTTAATTCCATCAGCAGCAGCACCTTGAAATGAATTAATCTCACTAAAATCCGCTATCTTACCTAATAATGATTCAAACTGTAGATTCAACTCAGTGGCACTTGCTTGAAATCTATTTTGAAGTTCTTTTACTTCTTGTAACTCTATATTTTTATCCACGCTTCTCCCACCCTATTTTAATTTTTCATAGCATGATGAATTGAACCGATCCTTAATTGTTTCTCAAGCTGTTCGTCTTTTTCGACTATTTTCTCCCCGGTTTGTTGTATTTTATTTAAGTCATTTTCTAATATCTGTTCGTATTGCTGCACCTTTTGAGATAACTTTTCAATCGCTTCACAATATTTTTTCAGTTTACTTAAATTCGTACGACTCAACTGCATACCATTAAATTTAGTCTTACCTAAATCACTAGCACCACTTTTCAATTCACTTACTTTCGCATCAAATACCCCTTTATTTAATTTAATTTCCCCCATTTATCATTTCCCCGCCTTCTGTACTTCTACTTGAATACTAGCGTCAACCATTGAAACACTTCGACTTAATGAAAGAATACTAGACTCACATGCAGCGATTTCTCTTTCAAGCCGCCGTATGGCTTGATCGATGTCTTCTTGCACTCTCCCTAGTTCTCCAATAAACTTCCCTAAATTAGAAATAACTTGTTGTTCATACGTTTCTTTAAAAGTAGTTGCTCTTTGCCCTTTCCAACTACTCTCGTTTATTTCTAAAGACTTAAACTGCTCTTGATTTTGTTTAATTGCTTCAAGATTATTTACAAATTTCCCCTTAGCAGTTATTAGCCTTCGTAGTTTCATTTGTAATTCAGCCAATTGCCCTTGTTGATGACTTATACTACTTAATAAACCAGATTTTTGACTATTTAATTCCTCTATCCCCATGCAAATCCCCCCTTAAATAGTTGGCACTTTAATTCTAGTAGCAAAACGATTTTCAACAAAATACCCTTCAAATGGATTTAATTTTGTACTACTTAAATCTTTATTAGATACATCGAAGACCATTTGGCCTGATGATTTTCTAAGTAAAATAACATGAGATTGCGTTTTTATTGTTTTTGAAACTAAGTCGTATCGACTGTCAATTGAATCAACATCACAGCCAATTACGAAGTGGATGCCCATAAATGCACCATTTGTGATTAATTCCGCTAAACTATATATATCGCTATCTTCTAAATTACTTAAAATATCATTTACATCTGCAATTACGATTACAATCGGCTTAAATTTCTTAATAAATTCAGCTGGGTTCACTGTTTCACTTGATGCTTCCTGCTCCTCTTTAAACGCCGCTTCTCTCGATTTATAAGCATTTGTAACTTGTTTAATCGTTTTCTCAATTCCTGTTTTTTCAGCTACATATAAAGCAGCGTTCTCTCTATAGTTTGAGAAATTACGTGTTCTTGTATCAATTAAACCTAGGTCAAAGTGTCCACTACCAGCTAATTGTTGAAGGAATTGATGAACTACATTTTCAACTTCATCTTTCTTGATTCCCCCTACAACAATATTAGCCGCTTCCGTTAAATCTAATTCGAGAGGCGTAACGCTTTCTGTTTCTACACCAAATGTTAGTTTGCCTGCTTCAATAATTTTCCTTGTTTCTGGCCATGCAATAAATTCTTTGTATTCCAGAACTTCAGGTACCATAGGGATTGCTTTCGGTCTTTCTCCATCCCAAAAGGAATCCATCTCTTTTCCTTCAGCTTGTATATTTTCAATTCGAGTAAGTACATCTTCTCCATCTGTCGGTAAAGCTGTTTGGAATATTGTTGGTTCGTCAATTTTAACTAAACCACGACCTGCTAATTCTTCAATTTTCAACTCTGTTCTTCCTACAATAGCTCTAGATTCTGCCTCATCTATCATATATAGAGCAATTTGTAGTTTAATATTTGTATTTACTTGTACTCTTAATGCATTTTGACGTGTAGCCGTAAGCATTAAATGAATTCCTACCGCTGCCCCTTCACGTACAATTTGTGCAACAATGCGTTCAAAGTCTTCGACAAATCCAGCTTCTCTAACAGAATCATAGTTATCTAACGTAATTAATATTGTTGGTAATACTTCTTTACTAGCTCTCTCATACATTTCAAGACTCGCAACGCCATATTTACTTAGCAATTGCTTTCTATCTTTTAATAGGTCTTCTATGCGGCGAAGAAATTTCTCGCATTTTTCAACTTGGTCTAGTGTAATGATGTCTGCCACATGTGGTAAAGATTTTAATGGCATTAAACCGTTTGTTCCGAAGTCTAATAAATACACATGCAAATGCTCCGGACTATGCTGACGAGCTACATCCATAATGACTGATTGTAAGAATGTTGATTTTCCGTAACCTGGACTTGAGAAGACTGCTACGTGTCCGTCTTTACTAATATCTAATGTTAATGGTGTTTGTGATTGTAATTCAGGCTGATCTAATAGACCAACTGTTGCTTTTAATGGTTTCTTTTCGTTCGTCCATGCTTCCTTGAACTGAATAGCATGTAAGTCTTGTAAATATACGCTTTCTGGAAGTGGCGGTAACCACGGTCTTGCTAACGCTTCAATTTCATTTACTTCTGCGTAATCGTGAATGTAGTCAATAACAGCATCAAGTTCCGACGGTACGCTTATAACGTCTTTACTGCTACCAAGTCCACTTAAATCTTCACTTAATATTTCATATTGTCCTAGATCGTTTATTGCATATATCGTTGCATCTAAATGCTCTTTATCCTCTTTATTTTCTACATAGTCTGCCCCGCTCCAAGCCGATTGGAATAGTTCATAAATTTCATTATTCCCAACTTGTAAGTAAGCACGTCCTGGTAATGTAATTTCAGCAGCATCTGGTGTTTTTAAAATTTCATTACTATCTGACGTATTTTGAACTTTCAGTGCTAGTTTGAATTTCGAGTTACTCCAAATTTGATCATCTACAACACCGCTCGGTTTTTGTGTAGCTAATATTAAATGAATTCCGAGCGAACGACCGATACGTGCTGTTGAAACTAACTCTTTCATAAATTCTGGTTGTTCTGACTTCAATTCCGCGAATTCATCACTAATTAAAAATAGATGTGGCATTGGCTCACTTACTAAGCCTTCTTTATACAGTTTTTGATATTGATTAATATGGTTTACATCATTTTCACCAAATAATCGTTGTCTTTTTTGTAATTCAGCTTTAATTGATGCGAGCGCTCTCATGCTTTGTGCTCCATCTAAGTTCGTAATTGTTCCTAATAAATGCGGTAAGTTTTTGAATAAATTCGCCATACCGCCGCCTTTATAGTCAATTAGTAGAAAGGCCACTTCGTAAGGGTGGAAATTGACTGCTAGAGATAAAATATACGATTGTATAATTTCCGATTTACCTGAACCTGTTGTACCTGCTATTAATCCGTGTGGCCCGTGGGCTTTTTCGTGTAAGTTTAAGTTTACAATATCTTCTTTACCACGTAATCCAAGTGGTACAGCTAAAGATTTATGTGCTGCATTTTTCTGCCAGCGACTTGTGATATTTAACTCTTTTATTTTTTCAACACCGTACATTTCTAGGAATGTTACGCTTTCTGGAATACTATTTTTTAAGTTTTGCAAATGATTTAACGGTGCTAGTGCTCGTGAAACATCTTCTAAATTGAACCCTTTCGGTACATGATTCAATTTAAATTGACGGTTAACAAGCTCTCCTTGTTCTAAGATGATGTTCCCTTGCTTTGCATCTCTTATATCAATTACCGTTTTCACATGCTCTGGTAAACTTTGCATAACATCTTGAACAAACACAAGTGATACACCTAATTGACTCGGATCGTCATTGAAAAATTCCATAACAACATGATCTAAAATTAGTTTTTCATCTGTAATGAGTACGATATAGTGTGGTGCGAAATACAGTTTTTCATTTGTAGAACTTTTTTCATCTACTTTTTGTTTTCTCTCTTTTAAAATTTGATATAAACTATTTAACACCTGATCTCGGCTACGATCATGGTATACAAATCCACGTACATTTATATCGCGAACACTTCCATGGGGTAACCAGCGCATCCAATCCCATTTCTCTTTTTCTTCTTCAGGAAAAATAGTAATAAACTGCAAGTCATAATAGCTATGGAATAAAGCAGTTTGTACGACTAATAATTGTAATTGTTCTAGTACTAAAGAGCGCTGCCCAATGTATCCGACTGGTCCATTCATTAAATCTGTTACGACTGGTACATCGTCTAATGAAAGATTACGCTGCCTTAGTTCACGTGCTATATCAATTAACTCATCTTTCGTTTGACTAAACTCTTCTTCATTAAATTGAATTTCAAAACTAGTATTAGCTTGTCCCGTTCCAACACTGAATGTTAAGAAATCATGATGTTGCATTGTTTTTTCATAAATACGTGGATTTACTTGAACAGCCATATTA
>NZ_JBFUIN010000259.1:0-4460 GCF_056401855.1 Bacillus sp. P4_D3 | reverse complement strand
AAACGAATGATTCTGGTGAAAAGGCGTTACAAATTATGAATGAAACGGGATTCCGCGCAATCCCTGTATTAGCAGAAAATGAGAAGGAATTCACGGGGATTATTTATAAAGTAGATCTTTTAGAAAAGAAGTGTAATAGCAGATTAGAGGATGTAAGTACAGAAGATGTACTGGAAAATCCAAATTCGTTTATTTTTGAAAAGGATTCTTTTTTTAGAGCTTTTTACGTTATTCGCCGTCTCCCGTTTTTAGCGGTTTTAAATGAGTATAATGAATTTGTCGGCATTTTAACACATTCTAATGTATTTGATGTCATTGAGGATTCGTTCGGTATGCGGACGGGTGGTTATATATTAACAATTGCAACACAAGATTGTAAGGGAACAATTAAAGAGCTTGGGACATTATTAAAAGCATATAATATTGGTGGACTGTTTACGCTTGATAACGGTGATCAATATATTCGCCGTGTTATCGTAAATATATCGGATGAGTTAAATGAAAAAAAATTAAAGCAATTAATTGAAAAGATAGAAAAAAAGGGATTTAGGGTGAGTCATGTAGATTATATTTAAGTTAAACAAGGTACCTATCTGCTATATGTAGATAGGTACCTTGTTTAGTGTGAGAAATGAATCTTATTTTGAAACAGAAGGTGGAGACAATGCTAAATCAGATAAAAAAATAAAGTCTGCATGCTCACGAATTTTAGGAATAGAAGTTTCTATAACACGTGATGTAATTTCACCTGGAGCCCCAACGTGTCCGATAGCTACCATAATGGGTTTGTCTTGGATTTTTTTTATAAGTAATTGTGCTTGTTTTGAAATGTGACTTACCGTATATACATCATCAAAAAATAATTGGTTTTCAATAATAGGCACGCCTAATTCTTTCCCGATTTTTGGGACAACACTATTAGGGTTTGTTTTACTATCTAAATAAAATAAACCGTGTTTTTTACAGGCAGAAAGTATAAGACGTACAATCCTTTCATCAGCGGTTACTTTTGATCCCATATGATTGTTCATACCTATTGCATGAGGTATTTCTTGAATTGCTTGTTCGAGTCGGTTGTTTATTTCTTCATCGCTTAAATCTGTTGTAATCGCTTTTGGTCCAAGCCACTCTTTTTTTCCTCTAATTGGTTCCATTGGCATATGTATAATAACTTCATGCCCTTTTTTATGGGCAGCTATTGCATCTTGTTTAGTAGAAGGAAGAAATGGCATAACAGCAACAGTGAGTGGAATTGGAAGTGATAACATCTTATCTGTGCCTTTCATATTATTGCCGAAATCATCGATGACAATAGCAACCTTATTCGTATGAGCATTTGCTTGAATAGGAAATAGGAAGAAGGGTATGAACAAGGTGAAGACGAGAAATGTAATAGTATATTTACGCATATAAATATTTCCTTTCTATTTTATTCCGCTATTTGCGGGCAGTAAGACTCCCATCTCAAAATTCGGCTGGAGCAAAGAAGTTAGGTGGGGGATTCATTGCCCGTAAACGCCCGATTGGTGAGGGCTAATAATCAGTGGGGATGAACAAAACCCCYACTGATTAAAGTTTCACTTTATCAATCATCATTATGTTTTGCGTTTTTATATAAATTAAACAAAAAATGTCGAAGAAAAGTATATGGAAAATAGAGAATCCGCAGTTTACTTGGTATTTGCTAAAAAAGAAGATGAAAAAAATGTCTATTATTGCGAATGTATTTRCAAAGATAGAATAATTTGTAATAATTCTCAAAGTGAGGGTAAAGATTTGTAAATTACAGGGGGAAAATGTTAAAATTTCTGATTCTTCAAATTCAAATAGGATTAAGTGTTTAAAGGGCTAAAGTAGAAGAGACGTTGAGAGTATGGAAGAAAAATAAGGGGGATATGGATGTTTACTGTAAAAAGGAAGTACACATTAGAAAAGCTTTCGCATGATATTCATATGAAACGTGAAGAAATGATTCATTTAGGATTAACAAGTGGATTAAATAGTATGGAGACAATTCAAGTTAGTCAAGAATTGGACAAGCTTATCGTACAGTATCAGCGTTACAAAGAAAAACAAACACCGAAATGGTTTTCAATTATAAAGGTTCCTATTTTTCAAATTGGGTATGAAGGGAAATCGAGCAATTTTTGGAGAATGTTTGTGGCTGGTTTTATGAAATAAGTATAATTACCCTTTTAGGATAAGGATAATTATACTATGTGTAATGGAATCTCTATATGAACTGTCGTTCCTTTGTTTTCTTTACTATCAATAAATATATGCCCATTGTACATCTCTACAATTCGTTTACATATAACAAGCCCAAGACCTGTTCCAGTATCTTTATTAGTAAAGAACGGATGAAAGAGGTGTTTTTGAATATGTTTTGGAATCCCTTTTCCAGTATCAATAATTTGCAATTGTGCGTGTTTTTCGTTGTTTGTTACTACAATGGTTAATGTATCACCAGAAGCCATGGCTTCAATTGCATTTTTTGTAATGTTTAAAACCACTTGTTTCATATGGTCTTTTGAGCAACGTATATGAACAGGGTGGTCTGGCAAATGTAAATGAAATACAATGTTATGTAGATTCGCCTCGGATTGAATAATTAATGCTACCTCATTAAGAATCGTTCTTACATCATATGTTTGTTCAATGATAGCAGTTGGCTTTCCAAGAATAAGAAATTCGCTTACAATTTCATTAATACGTTCTATTTCTTGTTCAATCACTGAAAAATAAAACTGATCCTGTTCATCTTTATATTTTTCTTTTAACAGAGCAACGAGTCCTTTAATTCCAGTAAGAGGGTTACGGATTTCATGGGCTGTACTAGCTGCAAAAGTTCCAACCAATTCAATTTTTTGCAGTTCATTTTGTTGTCTTTCTAGTTTTGTTTGACGTTTTAATAACATATATTGAGCAAGTAAAAATAAAATAGACATTAAAAATAAAGTAGCTATACACTCTATTGAAACCCACTGGTATAAAGTTTTTTGATGAATAGGTAACGGAGAAACAGAGACTTTCCAATTTAATCTTTGGAGTGGGGTAGTAAGCATATTAGAATGCCCATCGCTTGTTTCGTTATTATCATCGGTTAGAAAAACTACATCATGTTTATCAGTCACTTCGAAATGATATTGTGGTTTAATAGCATTTAAAGAATATGAAATGTAGTCAAAGCGTAAACTTGCTAATAATAAGCCTGAGAGTTCCTTTTGTCTATTAAATATTGGCGAGGCAATCATAATAGCTTGATGCCCAAGAACACGATCTGTAATAACTGATGATACAGTTGTTTTCTTAGATTGCAATGCATCTTGGATGTATTGGCGGTCAGAAACGTCAATAGGCGGCGAATCGCCTTCGGATGCGATTGTAATCATCCCATCTGTTGTAGCGTAATATAGACCGGAAAAACGTTCATCATTTCCATCGGTATCATGTACAATTTGTTTAATCCCATTGATGTTTCCAGTTTCGGTCCCTACGACTTTTGCGAGCATTTCTAAGGCAGATATAGCTTCACCAAGGTGATGGTCTAAATAGTCTCTATATAAGAAGAGAACAGTGTGAGCAGATAGTTTGTTTGCCTGTTGCATTTGATAAGTGTGATACGAAAAAAATGTGGCACCAATCCCTATCGTTGGCAGTATAACAAGCAGTATGTAAAAAACTATGCTTTGTAATTTGACTTTCAAATTTGGTACTCCTTCTTTTTTTATTATCATTATATATAAACTATGTTAAAATTGTCATGTTTTTATTCAAGAATCATTTGCATTACATTAGGGAAAGGAAAAGGGATGAGTGAATATTCATTCGGCAGTTGTAATGAAGCGCTACGTTGCTTTTCTTTTTGTTGCGGAGAATTTAAGTGAAGGGTTGAAATGGTATGACATCAAATAATGAGCGAGAAGACATTTCTCAATCTTTAAAAGTATTTATTGCACTATCCCGTGTACATCGTTCTGTTATGGATACTACAAATAAATCCATACAAAGTAACGGATTAAATCCAACTGAGTTTGCTGTATTAGAATTACTATATCATAAAGGAGGCCAACCACTTCAGCAAATCGGTGAGCGTATTTTAATAGCTAGTGGCAGCATTACATACGTTGTAGATAAGCTAGAGAAAAAAGGGCTTGTAAAACGAATTCCATGCCCAAATGATAGGCGTGTTATTTATGCGCAATTAACGGAGTCTGGAGAGAGTTTTATTGCTTCTATTTTTCCAGGTCATGAGCAAGTTATACATCAGTCTTTTGAAATGTTAACGAAGGATGAGAAGGATGAATTACTTGATCTATTAAAAAAAATTGGAAAGTATGAAAAATGATGATATGTTCCAAAGAAGCTTTGGATAAAGAAATCCAAGGCTTTTTTGTGTGCATATATTCATGACATCATCTACCGCATTTTGCTGAAGAATAAGAGGAGATTTGTAAGTA
>NZ_JBFUIN010000258.1:0-4518 GCF_056401855.1 Bacillus sp. P4_D3 | reverse complement strand
TTCAACGCACCATTAATATCAGCATGGATACATGTTCCTGCTTTACTTTGATACAGACCACGAGTSATTCGTTTGCCACTAAAGCGATAATGAGTCCTATCATCCTTAGACCAAACTGGAATCGGATCTTTATCAAGAAAACTAGCTTTTGAAGTATAGCTTTCTTCTTGTTTTAAAAAACGGATGCCTTCTTTTACACATTTATTCTCAATTGCTGCAATCAGTTTATGAAATGGGATTTGAACAAATGTTTGATTATTCTTTTTTCCCATATCAGATTTTTGTTTCCAACCAGYGTTATACCCTACGACAACCGTATCTATGTTGCATGCTTTCACTTTTTTRAACAACAARCCTACAGTTTGTGAAATGTAACCATTTATTTGTCTTTCTCGTTTATGCCAAAGTGCAGCCATTTTATTCGTTACAACRCGTTTKGAAAGTCCATTTTCMAYATTTTTCWGTTGSARATTACGTATCRTTTTGTTGAAGTAYTGGTTAATGGATTTTARTTTTTTTCCATCAATTAARAATGYATCACCTGTATTTGTYACGCAACTTAMTAATCTRTCTACACCTAAATCGCAACTCAAAGCGTTACTAGTAGTCGTGGATTGTTTCTTCATWTGAGAAACGTGCATCTCATATGTRTAATGCACCTCAAAGAACCGACCTTTTTGCTTCGGTACAATCTCAATGTAGGAGATTTGTTTATTTATTAAATTTTTAGGCATACGTATTTTTATGGAACCGAATTTTTTTCTGAATGCAACATTCATCGGAATCATCCAATACCCGTTATCATCCACTTTTGGAACTTGGTAGATTTCAATGATTCGTTTGTCAGTTGAACGAGAATAATTTGGAAACTTAGGACGACCTGTGAATGTTTCAGGGTTTTTCTTCCACTGTTCCCATGCTTTAAAAAAGCTCTTCACTTCTGTAAATAAGGCTCTACGAATCGCTTGAACAGAGTTTGATTGCATGCCCCAGTAGTTCATATCGGTTTGCATGGCAGTGTCCACTTCTTTTACAGTAGCCATCTTGTTATTGTTCAAGTAACTTTGTTTAATCGTGTACAATCCAACATTGCGCAATGCTTTTGAACTATGCGACATGCGTTGCAGTAAACGAAATTCTTTTGCAGTAAGGCAAGCTCGTCCTATATTCTGTTTTTGAGTGAATCGTTGTATGGTTTCTCTTTTCTTTTGTTTTCGTAATACTTTCACTGCTTTCTTTTTAGCCATTGTTTTCACCACCTTTCTCAGAGAGTTTATTAAAATTATTTCTTTCCTAAGATAATGTTTTATCTTAGGAAATCTCGTTTCACGAGACAAGAACTAACACTTTTGTAACTGTTAATCGCTTTTGATAAATCAATATTTGGAACTGAACGGAACAAAATGTGAACATGGTCTTCATCGTAATTCCTTTTGGTTCAAGTAACCGAATGATTATTATTATCCAATTTCGTTGTCGTACAATCTATTCCCTCCTTATCTACGACAGATTATATCGTAAGACAAAAAAGAACAAATGCGCCCTTTAAAAAATTGTTATGAACGAAACAAAGGTGTTTGGTCTACCTTCTGACGGCAATTCATCTCCACCTGAATTGTTGGGTTTCACCCGTAACACAAATCAGATGGAGTCTTCTTGCCGAAAAGGATAAAAAATGCACTGCTAATATAGAGCAGTGCATTTTTATTACATCATTTTGTGAAATGTTTCACAAAATAGACATACACAAATGAAATAATTTCATGTATATTGAATTCATGAAATGTTACTCACGAACAAACTTGTGAAATGTTTCACAAACAATGAAATTCATGTAGGCAGGCAACTCTATTTTTTTTGCGATAATTGGGACTTATTTTGACCTATAGGGACATATAAGGACCGGAATAGTAGAATAGGAGGAAATTTACATGGTAGTCAAAGAGAAAGTTGTAAATGAAATGCAGGAAGTAAAAGAGATGATTGATTCGTTAGTAGATAACGGTCAAAAAGCTTTACAAGCATTAGAAGGTTTTACACAAGAGCAAATTGACAACATTGTTCATAAAATGGCACTAGCAGGTGTTGATCAACATATGCCGCTTGCGAAATTGGCTGTTGAAGAAACGGGTCGTGGTGTATATGAAGATAAATGCATTAAAAATATTTTTGCCACTGAATACATTTGGCATAGTATAAAGAAAGACAAGACGGTAGGAATTATTCATGAAGATCCTCATGAAGAAATAATAGAAATTGCGGAACCGGTTGGTGTAGTAGCTGGAGTAACGCCGGTAACCAACCCAACGTCGACAACGATGTTTAAAGCATTAATCGCGATAAAAACGAGAAATCCAATTATTTTCGCATTCCATCCTTCTGCACAAAAATGTTCTATTGCAGCAGCGAAAACAGTATACGATGCTGCATTGAAGGCTGGTGCACCAAAGCACTGCATTCAATGGGTTGACAGACCTTCTGTCGAAGCAACGAAACAATTAATGAATCATGAAGGTGTTGCGCTCGTTCTAGCAACTGGAGGAGCTGGTATGGTGAAATCAGCGTATTCTACTGGCAAACCAGCGTTAGGTGTAGGTCCAGGTAATGTACCATGTTATATAGAGAAATCGGCACATGTAAAACGAGCTGTTAATGATTTGATTTTATCGAAAACATTTGATAACGGTATGATTTGTGCGTCAGAACAAGCTATCATTGTAGATAAGGAAATCTATAATGATGTTAAAACAGAAATGATTGCAAATAATTGTTATTTTGTAACAGAAGAAGAGAGAGAAAAATTAGAAAAGCTTGTTATTAATGAAAATACATGTGCAGTAAATAGTGATATTGTTGGGAAATCAGCACAGTATATTGCCGAATTAGTAGGGATTACTGTGCCTGAAGATACAAAAATGCTTGTAGCTGAAATTAAAGGGATCGGATCGGCGTATCCACTATCTCGTGAAAAACTGAGTCCAGTATTAGCTTGTGTAAAAGCAAATTCATTAGAAGAAGGATTTACATATTGTGAAGAAATGCTAGACCTTGGCGGTTTAGGTCATTCAGCAGTCATCCATTCTACAAATAAAGAAGTACAAAAACAATTTGGATTGCGTATGAAAGCTTGCCGTCTCATTGTAAATGCACCTTCATCACAAGGGGGAATTGGTGATATATATAACGGATTTATTCCATCCCTTACGCTTGGATGTGGTTCCTACGGAAAAAACTCAGTTTCCCAAAATGTAACAGCTACTCATTTACTAAATATAAAAAGGCTGGCAAATAGAAAAAAGAATATGCAGTGGTTCAAATTACCGCCAAAAATTTATTTTGAAAAACATGCTACAGCATATTTAGCAAACATGCCTAACATTTCACGTGCATTTATTGTAACGGATCCAGGGATGGTTGAGCGTGGATATGTAGATACGGTCACGCACTATTTACGTAAACATGCAAATGATGTGAAAGTTGAAGTTTTCTTCGAGGTTGAGCCAGATCCATCAGATGAAACTGTTTTTAAAGGTGCGGACATGATGAAAAGCTTTAAGCCAGATGTAATTATCGCACTTGGCGGTGGTTCAGCTATGGATGCAGCAAAAGGGATGTGGCTATTTTATGAGCACCCAGAAACAACATTCTATGGAATTAAACAGAAGTTTTTAGATATAAGAAAACGTACATGTAAGTATCCTAAATTAGGAAATAAAGCGCAATTTGTTGCCATTCCAACAACATCAGGGACGGGTTCAGAAGTGACACCATTTGCGGTTATTACAGATAAAAAAAATAATATAAAATATCCGCTTGCTGATTATGAATTAACACCAGATGTAGCGATTGTTGATCCACAATTTGTAATGACAGTACCACCTCATGTAACAGCAGATACTGGCATGGACGTATTAACACATGCAATTGAGGCATATGTGTCTGTTATGGCAAATGACTATACGGATGGTTTAGCGTTAAAAGCAATTGATCTCGTATTTAAATATTTACCGAGGGCATATAAAGATGGAAATGATGAAGAGGCGCGAGAAAAAATGCATAACGCTTCTGCGATTGCAGGGATGGCATTTGCTAATGCTTTCCTTGGTATTAATCACAGTTTAGCACATAAACTTGGACCAGAATTCCATATTCCACACGGACGCGCAAATGCAATTCTTATGCCGCATGTAGTTCGCTATAATGCTATTAAGCCAAGGAAACACGCATTGTTCCCAAAATATGAGCACTTTGTGGCAGATGAACGCTATGCACATATTGCGAGGATGCTCGGGCTTCCAGCAAGCTCAACAGCGGAAGGTGTGGAATCACTCGTCCAAGCGATTATTGCGCTTGGAAAAAGCTTAAATATCAATATGAGTATCGCGGAACAAGGAGTTGCTAAAGAACAATTTGAAGCTGTTGTGGAAATGTTAGCAGAAAGAGCGTTTGAAGATCAGTGTACAACAGCTAATCCAAAATTGCCGCTCATTTCAGAGCTAAAAGAAGTCTATATGGAAG
>NZ_JBFUIN010000257.1:0-4547 GCF_056401855.1 Bacillus sp. P4_D3 | reverse complement strand
TTCATATAGGATTATGGTTATAAACTTATTTTTAAGCCATACTACTCCTTTTTTTTACGATGCATGTTCATCTTTCTTCTTCTTCAACAACGCTCTCTTCTTCATCGCCTTCGTTAAGTATCCACCTTTAAACGAACGGATTTCATAAGAAGACATAAACGCTTTTGGTGCAATTTCATTAATAATTTCTAACAGTTCTTTTTCTCTAGAACGCTTCGCAACGATATCTAAGCGATAACGTATAGAATTTATTCCTTCACCTTCAAATACTGTAACGCCAAATCCAGAGTGGCGTAATTCATTTACTAATTCATTACAACGGTCTAGTAAACTAACTTGATACGTAATATATCCAATTGCTAATTTATTCTCTATATAACCGCCTAATAATAGTCCCGCACTAAAGCCGATGACATAGGCAACAATGTTCATCCAATTTGATAAATCTTGAAATACAATACCTAAACTGACAATGTAAATTGCTCCTTCTAACAATCCTACACCTGCAGCGGATCTTGTTTGATTCTTTACAAGCAAAATCGTACGGATTGTTAAAGTTGGAACGTAAATAATTTGAAGCACAAAAATAAGTAACGCTTGTAACATTGGTATCCACCTCTTTCGCAAATTCTTTTGTCATGATAACATACATAAGCTTTAGAAATCGATGGGTTTTTTAATTTTTTTTAATTTTTTTTAATTTTTTTTCATACTATTGAAATGCCTCAAAAATAAGCGTATTATATTTGGCGTAAATCCGATAAATACCAGTAAATCACTCGTATTATATCATTTATTTTTAAACRCAAAAAAGGAACCAGATTAGGTCCCTTTCCTCATAACTCTATGTTTTTCGAAGCATGTTCTCTTTGTTTCTCTTCTTCTTTTACTAGCTGCATATTTGCATAGGCTAAATTCGCAATCATTAAAAAGTGTCCACCTAATATTCCAGTACCAAATGCCCACATTTCCATTTCATGCTCAATTTCATACATAATGATAGCCCCTAATATTGCGGCTGCAAATCGGTTTAGAACTCCTAATCCAGGAGCCTTTTCTTTCATCACAATACTTCTTCCTAATTTTTCAACTCTGCGAGCTAATAACCAAAGACAGTATGCACTTACAGCTAATCCAATACCGAATCCTGTCACTTGTTTTCCAAACGGAGTAACCGCCCACATTAGTAGTAAACCACTAAAGATCGTATACAATTGTAATCGATATACACGTAAGGCTACTTGAATCAAAATATCCGCTCCTAATTTCACATTTTATTATGTGTCAGAAGAAAAGCAGCAACTTACACAGTTGCTGCTTTCTCTTGTTCTTGTTCATGATCCATTTTTTGAATTTCAACACGTTTAATTTGATAAGCATCTTTTTCTAACACTTTAAATTCATAGCCTTCTGCTTCAACGCATTGTCCTTCTTCGATTTCATGATTTTGCATCATAATCCATCCACCGATTGTATCCACATCGTCTTCTTCAATGTGTAATCCAAACAAATCTTTTACTTCTGTGATAAGCACTTTTCCATCAACAATTTTATGATACTCGTTCACATGTTGAATTGGTGGTGCTTCATCTTCATCATATTCATCACGAATTTCGCCGACGATTTCCTCCAATATATCTTCAAGCGTTACAATTCCAGCTGTTCCTCCGTACTCATCATATAAAACAGCCATTGGAATTCGCTTCTTCTGCATTTGCAGTAATAAATCATGAATTGGAGTCGTTTCCATAACTTCAATAATCGGACGCATATACGTGCGAATCGATGATAAATCTTCTTGATCGTTGTTCATATATCGAATAAAGAAATCTTTTACATTGACCATACCGATAATATCATCTTTATCTTCTCCAAAAATCGGATAACGTGTGTATCGTTCATTTTGGATTACTTTCATGTGTTCTTCTACTGAATCTTCAAGATAGAAACCAACGATTTCTGTACGCGGTACCATGATTTCTTTCGCAATGCGATTATCAAATTCAAAGATATTATTTACATACTTGTATTCAGCTTGATTAATTTCTCCACTTTCGTAGCTCTCTGAAAGAATAAGACGTAACTCTTCTTCTGTATGAGCTACTTCATGTTCAGAAGCTGGCTTCAAACCGAATAAACCAGTTACAACACGAGCAGAACCATTCAATACCCAAATAAATGGATACATAACTTTATAGAATATCATTAACGGACCTGCTAATAACAATGTCACTTTTTCAGCTTTTTGAATTGCCATCGTTTTCGGAGCTAATTCCCCAACTACAACGTGCAAGTACGTCATCGTCATAAATGCAAGACCAAATGTTACTACTGATGAGATAGAAGGATTTAAGTTCCATTTCTCAAATAACGGGTGTAATAATTTTTCTATCGTCGGTTCACCTAACCAACCAAGTCCCATCGCTGTAACTGTAATACCTAATTGACAAGCAGATAAATATTCATCTAAATTTGTTGTTACCTTTTTCGCTGCTAACGCACCGCGTTTCCCTTCCGCAACAAGCTGATCAATGCGACTTGAACGTATCTTAACAATCGCAAACTCTGCTGCTACGAAAAATCCAGTAAATGCGATTAAAATCGCAACCATGACTAAATTAAATATTTCCAATGAATCCCCTTAGTTAAAAAACTAAGGTGTCCACCTCCTGTATACTATAATGTTTTCTTATTTGTTCGTTAGAAAACATAGCCCGATACAAAAATTAAAGAGGTCGGATTTCACTTATTCTATAATAATAGAATAAGTGTCTGTATTAAAGCTGTCGTTTGACCTGACAAAGATTTCGATATTTTTTCACGTTGTGAATCAGTCAATTCATCTAAAAGAGGCTTTAACTCCGTTAGCTCTGCTTCTAATCTATGAATATGGTCTGTCACTTCATTCACTTGTTTCGAAACGTGTTCATTGATACCGAGCAGCTTTTTCTTCTCCTCGATTCTCTCTTTAATCTCACAAAGCGGCATATGCATTTCTTTGCACTTCTCAATAAATTGTAATGTCTCAAATGCTGTTTCGTCGTAATAGCGATAATTAGATTGAGATCGCTCCGCTTTTAAGATTCCTAGATTCGTATAATAATCAATCGTTCGTTTCGACACGTGAGCCATGAGAGCCAACTGTCCGATTCGATACACCTTCCCAACGATCTTCCCCCCTTGTTTATATTACTATTATCATACAATACATAAACTGTACAGTCAAACGTGACGGTTTGTTATTCACATTGTATACACAATTCCATAACGCTCTACAATAATCAGAAAATTAAGTTATAATATCATTATAAAAGAAGAAGGGAGGCTACGCTCATGTACTACAACACTTCATTCGAAAACGATCAACCTGTAGGCCGTCTATAATCTAAGACGGGCATTCATATAATAAAGTGAAAYTTTAATCAGTGGGGRTTTTSTTCATCCCCCACTGATTATTAGCCTTCACCAATCGGGCATTTACGGGCAGTTGATCCACCGCCTAACTTCTTTGCTTTCGYTGAATTTTGAGGTGGGRGTYTTACTGCCCGTTAATGCGGGACAAGTGCGCCATGCCTCGTCTTAGGGAATAAATCATAACCCTAAAAATAGACGGAGGTCATTCAAATGAAACAAACAATTTTAGGAGCTATATGTTTATCACTAGCAGCAAGTATTTGGGGCGGTATGTACGTCGTTAGTAAATACGTACTCGACTTTATCCCGCCACTTACACTCGTTTGGCTCCGCTTTATTATCGCTTTTGTTGTTTTATATGTGATTTTGAAAACAACTGAAAAAAAGCAAAAGAAAAAAGTAACCATACACAAAAAAGATTGGCTATTATTCGCTTGGATTGGCTTCATCGGATACTTCATTTCGATTACATGTCAATTCATCGGGACAAAATTATCCGACGCTCATACAGGCTCTTTAGTAACATCAGCTACACCTGCATTTATGGTTATATTTGCAGGGCTTATTTTAAAAGAAAAACTAACCACTCGTAGACTTTTATCTACTATCATAGCGACAATCGGTGTCATTATCGTTATCGGATGGGATATTGAAATCGGCTCCTATTTTATCGGTACAATCATTTTAGTTGGAGCCGCTATTACTTGGGCTTTACTATCCATTTATGTAAAAATCGCTTCAGTCCGATTTTCATCTTTAGTTATTACAACGTATGCAATATTCTTTTCACTCTTTTTTATTACACCTTTTATGATATGGGAATTCCAATCAAGTCCTATTGAACATATAAACATGTACGTACTATTAGGCGTACTCTATTTAGGTATCGTCTCAACCGCAGGTGCATTTTTCCTTTGGAATAAAGGATTAGAATTAATGGATGCTAGCATCGGTTCATTATTTTTCTTCTTCCAACCTATCGTCGGTTCAATAATTGGCTGGCTCCTATTAAATGAGACGTTAAGCAGTAACTTTTTCATTGGTGGTATCCTTATTATATGTAGTGTTCTAATTACTACTTTTGAAAAGCAAAAATAGTATAAAAAAACAGGCAGAGACTTAGTCTCTGCCTG
>NZ_JBFUIN010000256.1:0-4557 GCF_056401855.1 Bacillus sp. P4_D3 | reverse complement strand
TTGTTACATAATTGGATTTACAATCATTATGTCCGTACATTTTCATATTTCGTACAACCTAATCATCTTTTCATCCATAGCACTTTTGAAGGTACTTCTCCTACTACAGCCCACTTTATATACCGCGAATCGAGTCTTTTTTTAATATATGAAACAATTACATAAAAGTTACGAAGATCTACACAAATAATAATCACACAAGGTCATCACTCAAAGTGACAAACATAATGACCCCCCTGCTCTATTCTCGTTAATCTGCATAAAAGGAATCCCATGCCCGCGTAAATAATACGTAAGCCGTAATGTAACAAAAAGCCTTTATTTTGATCAAACTTTCTTTCAAAGCTACACAATAAAAAAACTCTGTAAAATTTTTTACAGAGTTTTTTTCTAATTATTTATTGTTTTACATATCGAATACGAACGTTATCGTCCATGTGATAAATTTGTAATGTATTACCATCGTAGTTTTGTAGTTTATACATTACACTGTCATTTGTTAGCTTCACTTCTTGACCGTCTTTAACTGCTTTTGTTATTTTTAAGGCTAACTGGAATGACGGAACATCTACTGTATATGTTCCTGTTAAGTAGTTATCCTTATTCGGATAAGAACCATTCGTATAAGACTCAAATGTCTTATCACCTTTTAGTACTAACGTAGTTTTTACGCCACTACCGTAATCAATACCCCAATTACCAATAATTTCAGTACCGTCTTTTATGTTCTTTTGCATGTTTCCATAACTAATTCCTAACTCTTCAGATGTACCAATTGTACCTACGAATACGCCAGTTTTAGCTTGACTTTTATCTGTCTGAGCCTGACTACCAGTAGTTGGGTTTGCTGATATAGAACCACTAGAACTACTTGTTGTACTGGAAGGTTTATCTGTAGTTGTACCACCGCTTACTTCGGATCTTAACTTATCGAATGTAGGTTTCCAAATACGTTTTGCTTCCTCTAGTTTTGTATTTGCTTTATCTAAAATTTCCTTATCAGTCTCTAAGCTGAAACCTTTATCGTTGAATAACTTCTCTATTTCACCGAATGTTTCTCTTAATTTACCTGTAGCTCTTTCAATCTCTTTTTGTTCTTCTTTATGTTTTTGCGGTGCGTAAATCTTCTCTATCTTATCAAATACTTTATAGATGTCTTTAATACTATCTAATACCTCAGCTTTTGATTTACTTCCATTTCTCAAATCTCTTACAGAAGCATCATAGTAATCAAATCGTCTTAACATATCCTGTTCAATGTCTAATAAATATTGTGCATAATCTTCATCTAAAACTCGAACCTTTTGAACATCTTTACTTTCTTCTTTCGAATTGGTTGATTTTTCTTTCGKTTCAGAAGCCTTAGATTTACTTGTTTCTTCTGTCTTTTCTTCTTTACTTGCCGAATCTTTTACTGTAACACAACCACTTAATAATATGGCAACTGGAACTGCAACCCCTATTAGTTTCTTCACTTTCATACCTCACACCTCATACCCCTTTGAGTAATATATTCTTAGTTGGTTTTACTAGCGATACTCTTTGCTGCTTCTTCAAACAGTTTTGAACCTTCTTGTGCTTTCGATACGGATTGATGCATTTTACTCTCGTCTTCTTGGTCTAATGCATCAAAGAGAAGTTGGAAACAATCCGCATACAGTTCCATTGACTGCTTTATCTTCGCCTGTTCTCCCTGTAACTCAGGAGGTGCTTGTAGATTCTTCAGTTTCGTTGTGGTTGCCTTTGCTCCCCCTAAACTCAGTTGTACTTCACTTTTCTTTTGTTTGTATGACTTTACGTCTGAACCTGCTATTCCTTCAATTAATTTCATTGTATCTTCAATTTGAGTAGCACTGTTTATGATATCTGACTTGTACCTTTCAACATCTGAACCAGTTACCTTACCAGTTGAAGAACTAGAAGAAGAACTTGGTTGACTACTTGATGAACTACTGTTTGTATCCTCACCTTTCGCTACAGATAAGCTATCCTCTTTCTTGCTATCAGTTGACTTACTCTCTTTCTCTACCTTTTGCGTTTCTTCTTTCTTTGGTTCAGCTTTCTTACCATCAGTTTCAATTGTAATACAACCACTCAATAACATAACTGGTAACGCTAAACTTACTAATTTCTTTGCTTTCATGCCCCTCATACCCCTTTATTTGTAAAATCCAGTGCAAACAAGTTAATATACTAAACTAATAAATTTTCCCCGAATAATTTATTAGAAACTATTATCCATAGATTGCCTGTATATTCACAATTTTTCTATATATATATCATTTTACAAAAAATCACAAATATGGTCAAAGGTATTTATGCAGTTTTTTAAGAGTAATTTACTAGATGGGGTCACCATATTAGATCCTTGCGTTGGGTTTTCCACCTCTTTTAGGTTTAGAATCATTATAGCAATGTAAATTTTGTATTATTATTTTTCTAACAAACAAATTGATTAAAAACTATACATTTTATTCATTTCTTTAAGTCTATTAAGATATCAAAAATACCTGTCTTTTAATATAAAACAAGTGTTTTTCTATATTTAAGCACTACTATTGAATGTAGGAATCTTTACCGCAATACTTACAGCATAAACAAAAAAGCCGCATTTGCGGCTCATAAACTTATAGGACTAACACATGCGTTCATTGAATTACTTACCGTTTAATCGCATCAACAATTAACGATGGAAAGCCAAGTTTGTTTCCTTGATTTCTAGAATCATATCTTTTTGAACGGAAGATAACACCATCGTCCGCATCCCATTCGATTGCCACAAGTACGTTTTTGGCATAACACACCTGCTATCTGTAAACTTATCAACTTTTTCTTGTTAAATATATAGTAAAAAAAGAGCCAATCTCCTATACGATAGAAGATTAGCTCTTTCCTTTATTTATTCACCTATTTCAGAAAATCGTTTAATACGTTCACCGATTTCATTACGAACACGTTGAAATTCAGACCACTCTTTTCCTGCCGGATCATCAAATCCCCAATGAACACGATGAACGTGCGGAGGTGTAGAAGGACAGACAGAATCTGCGTGGCTACAAAGAGTAACGACTAAATCAGCATTATTTAAAATGTTTGAATCAATCATATCTGATGTTTGATTTGTTATGTCGATATTTACTTCTTTCATCGCTTTAATAGCATTTGGATTTACTCCGTGTGCTTCAATGCCTGCAGAATAGACATTCCACTTATCTCCTAAGTATTGTTTGCCAAAGGCTTCTGCCATTTGACTTCGGCATGAATTTCCTGTACATAAAAAATAGATTGTTTTTTTGTTTTCCATGTTGTTTTCCGCCTTTGTTTTTAAATTAGACTGGTTGATCATTAAAATATTTACGTTTAAACCAAAAAGCAACGTTTACAAGTGCAATCATTACAGGTACTTCAACTAACGGTCCGATAACAGCTGCAAATGCTGCGCCTGAGTGAATACCAAACACACCAACTGCTACAGCAATTGCTAACTCAAAGTTGTTGCTACCTGCTGTAAATGCTAACGTTGTAGTCACCGAATAATTTGCACCAATTTTTCTTCCCATAAAGAAAGAAACAAAGAACATCACAATAAAATAGATTAATAACGGAATCGCTATTCTTACTACATCAAATGGTACGCTAACAATCATTTCTCCTTTTAAAGAGAACATGATGATAATCGTAAATAGTAATGCAATTAATGTAAGTGGACTAATCTTAGATATAAACACCTTTTCATACCACTGTCTTCCTTTTAGTTTCACTAATACAAATCGTGTTAACATACCGGCTATAAAAGGAATTCCCAAATAGATAAATACTGATTTCGCTACTTCTACCATTGTAATATCTACAATAGCCCCTTCAATTCCTAACCACTCTGGGATTACTGTTACAAACACGTATGCATAAACTGAGAAGAATAACATTTGGAATACTGAATTAAAAGCAACTAAACCTGCTGCATATTCTTTATCACCATCAGCTAGATCGTTCCACACAATTACCATTGCAATACAACGTGCTAAACCAATCATAATGAGCCCGACCATGTATTCTGGCTTATCAGGAAGAAAAATAATTGCTAAAGCAAACATAAGTACAGGTCCAATAATCCAGTTTTGTACTAAAGATAGAACCAACACTTTTACATCTTTAAATACCCGGCCCATTTCCTCGTAACGAACCTTCGCTAGCGGTGGATACATCATTAAAATCAAACCAACAGCAAGCGGGATAGACGTCGTTCCAACTTGTAATGTATTAAGTCCGTCTACTACACTAGGAAACACAAATCCTAAACCAATTCCAACAGCCATAGCTAGAAAAATCCATAATGTTAAATATCGATCTAGAAAAGATAAACGTTTCATTTTATTTTCCATCTCCTATTAACAACAAGAATTTTTATCTACTACGTTAGAAGTCGTGCAACAAGATGGATCTTCAATTTTATGAACATCACTATCTGCTTTTGTATAAAAGAACTCCCACTCGTTACCATCAGGATCCGTTACCCAAAACTTATCTTGAACCGCATAACAACAAGTAGTATCCATC
>NZ_JBFUIN010000255.1:0-4567 GCF_056401855.1 Bacillus sp. P4_D3 | reverse complement strand
ACTCTCGAAAGCTTTCCGTTTCGTTCTTTCACTTCCTTCATAACATCTTCTAATGATATATTTTTTTCAGCTAATAAAACAAAACAGTGATAAAATACATCAACCATTTCTTTCACTAGTTCTTCTTTATCATTATTTTTAGACGCGATAATTACTTCTGTGCACTCCTCACCAATTTTCTTTAAAATTTTATCTTCACCTTTTGAAAATAAATAATTCGTATATGATTCAGAAAGTGGATTTTTCTTTCGTTCTTCAATTGTTTCAAATAATAACTTAAGAATATCTTCCATATGTATCCCCCTATATAATTTTATAGTGAAAACACGTTTTTTCTCCCGTATGGCAAGCAGGCCCTACTTGCTTTACGACAACAACGATTGAATCTTGATCACAGTCTAAATAAAGTGATTGCACATATTGGATATTTCCCGATGTACCTCCTTTATTCCATAACGATTGTCTCGAACGGGAATAAAACCATGTTCTTTTCGTTTCCAGCGTCTTGTCATACGCTTCTTCATTCATATAAGCTAACATTAAAACTTCTTTCGTATCTTCCTCGATAACAACAGCTGGTATCAACCCTTTTGCAAAGTTAGGTTTCATAACCGCACCTCAACGTTTGCTTCTCTTAATTTTCGCTTTACATCCTGTACAGTCGCTTCACCATAATGAAAGATTGATGCTGCTAATGCTGCATCAACTGTTGTCTTTTGAAATACTTCTATAATGTGATCCACATGACCACATCCACCTGATGCGATTACTGGGACAGAAACGCTGTTTGAAATTGCTTCTGTTAAACGAAGATCATATCCGTTTTTCGTTCCATCTGCATCCATACTCGTCAACAAAATTTCTCCTGCTCCGAGCTGGGCAACGCGTCTCGCCCATTCGATTGCATCCATCCCTGTATTAAGTCTTCCGCCATTTACGTATACATTCCATTTATCTTCTGCTACTTTTCTAGCATCAATTGCTACGACAATACATTGTGAGCCAAAATGTTCTGCACCTTCCTGGATTAACTTCGGATTTCTCACTGCCGCTGAGTTTATTGAGACTTTATCCGCTCCAGCTCTTAGTAAATTGTACATTCCTCTCACATTTGAAATCCCCCCGCCAACTGTGAGAGGAATGAATACTTTTGAAGCAGTTTTTTCTACAACATCTATAATCGTTTTTCGCCCTTCATGCGTCGCAGTAATATCTAAAAATACGATTTCATCTGCTCCCGCATCATTATATAATGCGGCTATTTCAACAGGATCACCGACGTCTTGTAACCCTATAAAATTCACACCCTTTACGACCCGCCCATCTTTCACATCTAGACATGGAATAATTCGTTTCGCTAACATAGTTTTGTTACCTGTAACACTTCTTCTAAATCAATCGTTTTCTCGTAAAGTGCCTTTCCAATTATGACGCCATATATATTCATATCATTTAATTTTTTTACATCTTGAATAGATGCGACACCTCCAGATGCAATTACACGAATGCCCACACTTTTTTGTAGTAACTCTAATTGCTCAAAATTTGGTCCTGCAAGCGTCCCATCTTTTGAAATGTCCGTAAACACAATCGTTTGGACACCTAAGCTTTCTATTTGCTTCGCTAAATCGATGTACGAAATTTCAGACACATCGAGCCAGCCCCTTGTTGCTACGAAACCATTTTTCGCATCAATTCCAACTATGATTTTCTCCTTATATAGACGAACCGCTTCTTCTAAAAATGATTTATCGTAAAGGGCAGCCGTTCCTAATATCACTTTTTCTACACCTACTGACAACAACTTCTCCACTGCCGCGAGTGACCGAACTCCTCCTCCAACTTGCACCGGAATACGTACCGCCTTGCATATTTTTTCAATGACAGGTAAATTTACTGACTCCCCAGCAATTGCTCCATCTAAATCAACAACGTGTAGTATTTTCGCTCCAAGTTTTTCAAATATGATTGCTTGTGCGACTGGGTCTTCATTCATCACCGTTTCTTTACTAAACTCTCCTTGATACAGCCTTACGCATCGCCCTTCTTTTACATCGATAGCTGGGAAGATTTCCATGCTTCTACCACTCCTTTGAAATTTTTTAACATTTGCATTCCAATTTCACCACTTTTTTCAGGATGAAACTGTGCGCCAAATATATTTCCTTTTGCTACAAAACCAGGTACTTGCACTCCATACTCACTTGCCCCATACACAATTTCATTTGGACAATCTGCATAATAAGAGTGGACATAATATACGAAAGAACCGTCCTCTACTCCATTCCAAAGCGGTATTTCTCCATCTTTCTTCAACTCATTCCACCCAATATGTGGAATTTTATAAGGAACTTTTAACTTTCTAATGACACCTGGCAATAAATTTAATCCGTTACAGTCTTGTAGTTCCTCACTTTTTTCAAATAAAAGCTGCATTCCTAAGCAAATACCTAGAAGTGGTTTTCCTGAACTTCCAACTTCTTTTAGCACACATACTAAATCTTTTTCTTCTAAAATGTCCATCGCCTTCGGAAATGCACCTACTCCCGGTAAAATAACGCCATCACTTCTCAATATTTCTTCTTTGTCATCCGTTACGATGTACTCTGCTCTAATATATTTTAATGCTTGTTCCACACTGCGAATATTCCCCATTCCATAATCTATAATAGTAATCAATTACAACATCCCTTTCGTTGAATTTACACCAGTAATGTTGGCATTTTTATCGACTGCCTCTCTAAGCGCTCGACCAAATGCTTTAAATAGAGCTTCAATTTTGTGATGTGTATTGCTTCCGTATAAAATGCGAGCATGTAACGTAATATTTGCAGCATGGGCAACTGCTCTAAAAAATTCTTCCGTTAATTCTGTGTCAAAATCTCCTAGCTTCGGATTTGTTAATTCACCTTGAAATACAATATATGAGCGCCCGCTTATATCAATCGCGACAAATCCTAAAGATTCATCCATCGGTACATACGCTGAGCCGTAACGATTAATCCCTTCTTTATTTTGCAATGCTTCTTTCAAACAAGTTCCGAGTACAATGCCAACATCTTCAACCGTATGATGCGCATCGACGAATACATCACCTTCAGCTTCAACTTGCAAACCGAATCTTCCATGCCTAGCAAATAAAGTTAGCATATGATCAAAAAAACCAACTCCCGTTTGCACAGAAACATTCGTACTTTCATCGAGCTGCAAACTTAATTTAATCTTTGTTTCAGTCGTCTCACGTGCTTGACTAGATTGACGCATTATTCTTCCTCCTTAAACCTAATTTGGATTGCTCTTGCGTGTGCATGTAAGCCTTCTTTATTTGCAAGTTCTACAATATGATGCTGTACACTTCTTAACGCTTCTTCCGTATAAGAAACGAAGCTTGATTTTTTCACGAAATCATCGACGGATAACGGAGAGAAAAACCTTGCTGTTCCACTTGTCGGTAATACGTGATTCGGCCCCGCCAAATAATCTCCAAGCGGTTCAGGTGCATATGGACCAAGGAAAATTGATCCAGCATGCTTTACATAAGCTAGAGCATTCATTGGCTCTTTTATGTGTAGCTCTAAATGTTCAGGGGCGATTTCATTTGATAAGTGAAACGCCTCTTCTAAAGAAGGAACAATAAAAATTGCTCCATTTCTTTTTATTGACTCACGAGCTATTTCACTTCTTGGTAACGTCTCTAGCTGTCTTTCTATTTCTCTTTCTACTTCTTTAGCAAGCTGTACATTCGTTGTAATACAAATAGCAGTCGCTCTCACGTCATGCTCTGCTTGTGATAATAAATCAGCAGCAATATATTCGGCATTTCCTGTTTCATCTGCGATAACTACAATTTCTGATGGTCCAGCAATCATATCGATATTGACTATCCCATATACTTCTCGCTTCGCTAGAGCAACATATAAATTTCCAGGTCCAACTATTTTATCTACTTTAGGAATCGATTCCGTTCCATATGCTAGAGCAGCAATTGCTTGAGCACCACCGGCCATATAAATTTCATCTACACCTGCAAGACTTGCAGCAGCTAAAATATGCGGATCAATTCCTCCTTGCCTCGGCGGTGTTACCATTACAATTTTTTTCACTCCTGCGAGTTTTGCTGGCAATACATTCATTAATACTGATGAAGGATACGAAGCTGTCCCGCCCGGCACATATACACCTACATTTTCTAACGGCCGAATGAGCTGTCCTCTAATTACCCCTTCACTCACGCAATCCAACATAGATTGTCTTGTTTGCTTTTCGTGATAAGAGACAATGTTTTTCTTTGCCTCTTCTAACGCTTCTAAAAAAGCTTGTTCTACAAACTTACTTGCTTGTTTTATTTCTTCTGCACTTACACGAAAATCTTTTATCTCTACACCATCAAACTTTTTTGTATAGAACGATACAGCTTTATCTTTACTCTCCCTTACGTTTTGAACAATTTCGCTTACACTTCTTTGAACAGTTTCTTCTATTAAATTAGCGCTTTCTCGTAGCAATTTTATTTTCGATAAAGCCTCTTGGAAATCTTCACAAACTATCTCCATTGAAAGTCCCCCTA
>NZ_JBFUIN010000254.1:0-4584 GCF_056401855.1 Bacillus sp. P4_D3 | reverse complement strand
GTATTACAACAATTACGAACGAAACTTTCAAAAGAAGAAGCAAGTTCTTTATTTCGAAAAATGAAAGAAGAAAATTATAAACTACTTTCATTATGTAATGAAAATGATGAAGTTGTTTGTCTTGCTGGTGTAGCGATTTGTACGAATTTTTATAATGAGAAACATGTTTTCGTATATGACCTTGTAACTGCAGAAGCCCACAGATCAAAAGGGTATGG
Source organism: Bacillus sp. P4_D3 (assembly GCF_056401855.1). Classification (NCBI taxonomy): domain Bacteria; kingdom Bacillati; phylum Bacillota; class Bacilli; order Caryophanales; family Bacillaceae; genus Bacillus; species Bacillus sp. P4_D3. The sequence goes on along the minus strand of NZ_JBFUIN010000254.1, from coordinate 4,366 downwards.
TAAAGTTCTTCTGTCATATATAGAAAAATGGGGAATAGAAAAAGGTTGCAGTTCTATCGTTCTTACATCAGCGTTTCCAAGAGTTGATGCGCATCGTTTTTATGAAAGAGAAGGGTATGATAAAGTAAGTTATTCTTTTTATAAAGAGTTATAATATTAAATAGGTTCTGTGTGTAAAAACATATGGAACCTATTTTTTATTTAGATAAGAGCTATGAAAAGGTCTAATGATGTATTTTGTCGAATAGATTCTAGAAAATAATAAGGTGATATGGAATTTAGAGAATGTTAGGAGCGTTTATACGTGGAAAAAATAAAGAAATTAGTAATCCCTAATAATGTTAGAGTGATCGTAATATCGGATATCCATGGAGAATTAAAACTCTTTAAGGAACTATTACATAAGGTGAATTTTAAAGAAGAGGACTATTTAATTATTAATGGTGATCTTTGTGAAAAAGGAAGAGATAGCATCGGTGTAGTCAACTACGTAAAGGATCTTGTAGAGAACAATTCAAATGTTCATGTTGTTGAAGGAAATTGTGAAGTCGTAGTTGAAGCGATTGTAAATGAGAACCCTGCGCTAATTAATTATTTATGTACGAGAAAAAATACAATATTTAATGAATGGTTAGAGCAATTGAACGTTTCCGTTAATGAAGAGACTGATATTCGTGTAGCGAAAAATATATTAATGAGTCATTTTTCAAAAGAAATAAAGTGGTTAACAAAATTGCCAACTGCTATTGAAACAGAGGATTATATCTTTGTGCATGCAGGGCTTGAAGATAGAGTAGATTGGAAAGAAACAGAGCGGAAAAATGCGATAGCAATGCCGGAGTTTTATAATAAATCACATAGAACAAATAAGTATGTAGTAGTTGGGCATTGGCCTGTTGTGAATTATTCTGAAGAAGCGCCGTCTAACAATCCAGTTATTGATAAGGAGAAAAAAATTATTGCAATTGATGGAGGAAATGCGATTAAAGAGGCAGGGCAATTAAACGCATTTATCATTCAGAGGACACCTAAAGGTGATGCGTTTTCTTATACATATGTAGACTATTTTCCGGAGTATGAAGTAATAGCAAATTTTAATGCGGATTCAGAAATGCATGGCGGGGTTACATATCCGTATTATTACATAGAGCCTGTGGAGAGAATGAAAGATTTTACTATATGTAAACAAATAGAAACAAATGAACTACTTCATGTGAAAAATGAGTATATAAAGCAACTTGAATCAGGTGAGTATACAGTGAAAACGGATATTTCTTGTGCCCAAATAGGCGTTAGAAAAGGGGATATTGTTTCTGTCATTGATGGTAGCTGCATGGGATATGATTTAATAAAAAAAGACGGTGTAGAAGGCTGGATAGAGAAAGGGATTCTACTTGAGATAGAAAAGAAGGGAAATAAAATATTTAGCTAAAATAGGAGGGATATAGCCTCCTATTTTTTATTAACTATGTTACGAGTTCGTACTTCATCTGAATTTTTCCGAAGTTCCGTTTCTAAATTAAACTCGAAAAAATTAGCGAACTAACATAAATAATTCGTATCTTATAACAAAAGTATACAATATAATAAAGGGTTTTTGTTTTGATTTTTCAGAAAAAACATTATAATTATTTATGAAATAAAGAGAGATGTAGGAGGAAATTATGCAAAACGTTATATTAAAGGGGAACAAAGTTACAATTCGTACAATAGAAGAATCAGATATAAAAACATTATGGAATCTCGTATTTAAAGAAGAAAATCCAGAGTGGAAAAAATGGAATGCACCGTACTTCCCGTTCTCAATGCAAGGATACTCGTCCTATAAAGAAAAGATGCAAACTTGTTTAAAAGAAGAACCGTTATCAAATCTTATTGTGGAAAATAATGGTCAAATTATTGGGGCAGTAAGTTTTTATTGGGAACATAAACCGACGCGTTGGTTAGAGATGGGAATCGTTATTTATGACCCAGCATACTGGAATGGTGGCTACGGTACAGAAGCATTAACACTATATAGAGATTTGCTATTTGAAAATATGGAGATTGGTAGAGTTGGGCTCACAACTTGGTCTGGCAATGAAAGAATGATGAAAGTAGCGGAGAAAATAGGAATGAGCTTAGAAGGTAGAATGCGAAAATGCCGATATTATAACGGGACATACTATGATTCTATTCGAATGGGAATGATTCGTGAAGAATGGGAAGTGCTATGTGTAACGAAGGGGTGAGGAAGCATGTACGCTATTATTGCTACATTTGATTGTGTGTTCACTAATAAAATTAGAGAATTGCAAAATGAATTAACAAATATAATTGGAACAAATCCACTAGCCGGAGTAGAACCACATATTACATTGGCTGATTATAATGAGTTAGATGTTAATTTATATACGGAGAAATTAAAGGAGTTTGTAGTTTTTCAAGAGAACATTGCTGCTGTAACTTTTCCTTCTGTTGGAACTTTTCCTACTAATAGAACGATCTTTCTAGCACCAACCATTACCGATGAGTTATTAAGACTTCATCATTCTTATCATGATTATTTCAAAGTTTTTCATGATAATCTACAGTCATATTACGTACCAGGAAAATGGGTTCCGCATTGCACGATTGCTAATGGGTTAGATTCAAATCAATTTTTAAGTGTAATGGAATATATATATGAAAAGTTTGATGTTACACTAGCTTCGATTGAGAAGTTAAAATTAATTAAGGTAAATTATGAAAATGGTTCTGCCATTTCTTCTAGTATATTAGCAGAATATAATTTAAAGAGAATGGAGACATCGAGATGACATATGTAATTAGAGAAATGAAGCAAGAAGATATTCATGCTGTGCAGAACGTAGCAAAAATAGCTTGGCATGATACTTACGAAGGAATTATTCCGAGAGAGGTTCAAGATAGCTTTTTAGATGAAGCATATTCTGATGAAAAAATGAAATATCGTCTTAAAAATACACATTTATTCGTTGCGGAAGAAGAGGGAGAAGTAATTGGCTTTGCAAATTTTTCACCAATTAGACTGCAAAACGAAGCAGAATTAGGTGCAATTTATTTGTTGCCAGATCAGCAAGGGAAAGGGATAGGGACAGCTTTGTTACAAAAAGGGATCACGATGTTAAAAGGGATTCGAAAAATGTACATTCATGTAGAATCGGAAAATGAAAAAGGAAAACGATTTTATGAAGCAAAAGGTTTTGCGGCTTTAGAGCAATTTGAAGAAGATTTCGAAGGGCATATGCTGCAAACAGTGAGAATGGTTTTATACATATAAGGAGGATCAGAAATGAAAATCTTTGATTTCAGTGAAAAAGTGGGAGAGCATATATCARCATTTCAATCTAATTTTATAATGTCAAAAATATTAAAACATCAAGGGAATATACATATCGGTTCTATGCATCTACAACCGAATGGAGTTATTGGATATCATGAAGCAGTTGTATCTCAACTGCTTCTAATTGTACAAGGAGAAGGATTTGTTTGCGGATCAGATAAAGAAAAAGTGAAGATAGGAGCTGGACAAGCTGCGTTTTGGGCGAAGGGCGAGTTACATGAAACGAGTACGGAAAAAGGATTGATGGCAATTGTAATTGAGTCAGACGGTCTTGAAAATGGTATTTCAATGATGGTTAGAGGGCAGGAAGGAGAAAGGAATGATTACAAAAGCGGATGAGGAAGAAACGAAACAAATATTACATTATGCAGCTCAATCACTTTTCGAAGGAACGAGAGGAAATTGTCAACTAAGTACGGAAAAAGCGATTGAAATTACAGAACCTTTAGTAGAAAAAGGGGCATATTATTTAGTCATTAAAGAAGAAGATAAAGCAATGGGAGGGATATTAATAGGAGAAAATACCGACTATTTTTCTCGTGAAAAACTAGGGTTTATATACGAATTGTATGTCTTTTCAGAGCATCGCGGAAAAGGATTGTCAAGAAAATTAATGGAAGCTGGGATTAAGGAGTTGCAAGAGAAATATTCAGAGATTCGTTTGAACGTATTTGCTGGAAACTTTGCAAAAGAAATGTACGAAGATTTTGGCTTCGTTGAAAGACAAGTAATCATGACTTTGAAGTGAGAAAACGATTTTAAGTGGGCGAAGAAACAAGAGAAAAATGAGTATGTAATTTGTAAAGGTTATATTCTGAATTTTGGGTAAAAAAGGTTTTCTTTTTAATATTAAATAGAAGTAGAAACGCTTAGCAGTCCTTTTTTTAAAAAATAGTTAAATTCATATTATATAATATGATGTTATTATGTTAAAAGAGAAATTTTGGAAAAATATCATTTTTTTATTTAGAAATTTTTAAATTATTGTTATAATCAATTTGTAGAATTGATTTTGGGTTAATT
>NZ_JBFUIN010000253.1:0-4606 GCF_056401855.1 Bacillus sp. P4_D3 | reverse complement strand
CCGTTAGTATCGATGGTATATCATGACTTTGCACAAGAAGATTTAATTTCAATTATTCATAAAAAAGTACAGAGACTTCCTCAAATTAGAAAACGCCTTTCTCTCAATGAATATTGCATTTTATGCGCCAACATTAAAACATTTTTACGTACATTATTCTTTAGAACAAAAAATGATCACAACTTAGCTTTTACCGCACATAAGACGGAAAAAATGTTAAAGGAACTGCCTAACTATTATTAAGTACAAGGAGAAAAAATATGGGTTATATTGAAGACATGAGACAACGAGTAGGAAATCATCCACTCATTTTAATAGGGTCACACGCCATTATATTAAATGAAAATAATGAAATATTACTGCAGCTCCGTACAGATTTTAACCGCTGGGGGATTATTGGGGGTGCATTAGAATATAACGAAACACTGGAAGACGCTGTGAAACGCGAAGTATTTGAAGAAACTGGACTTACCGTAAAAAATGTAGAACTGTTCCGTACATACTCAGGACCAGATTTCTATCAAATCTATCCAAACGGTGATCAAGTACATGGTGTACTCGTTGTTTATATTTGCCGAGAATTTCAAGGTGAACTTGTATGCGATCAAACGGAATCGAAAGAATTACGCTTCTTTCCGCTTGATGAGTTACCTAGCAATCTTCCTCCTGTTATTGAGAGGATTATTACAGATTTCCAACAAAAACAAGGGAACGCTTAACGTTCCCTCTCAAATCCAATCCGTTTTTTTATTTCCGCTAAATTCACCTTCGCAATAGCCCGTGCCTTTTCCGCACCTTTTTCTAACGCCTCATATAGTAAATGCGGCTCATTCATATACGTTGCGTATTTCTCACGAGGTCCTGCTAGCTCACGATCAACAACGCGAAATAACTCTTTTTTCACATCGCCCCATCCGATTCCGGTCTCATACTTTTCACGCATCGACTGAATTTCATCTTCTGTCGCAAATTCTTTATAGATTGTAAATAACGTTTCTAGTTCTTTCGGTTCATTTGGAAGTGAAGAATCTGTTTTTATTTTGAATATTAATTTTCGTAGTTTTTCTGGCTCTGCAAATAATGGGATAACATTCCCGTAACTTTTACTCATTTTTCTTCCATCAAGACCAGGTAAAATCGCTCCTTCTTCTTGTATCACATACTCCGGAAGTGTAAATGTCATGCCAAATGTATGATTAAAGTACGTCGCAATATCACGCGCAATTTCAATATGCTGAATTTGATCTTTTCCGACAGGTACATGAGTAGCTTGAAATAATAATATATCAGCCGCCATTAAAATCGGGTACGTATATAATCCCATATTCACACCTGCATCAATTTCTAATCCCGCTTCTTTATTTTGCTCTACCTTCGCCTTATACGCATGGGCACGGTTCATAAGCCCTTTCGGAGTTAGACAAGCTAATATCCAAGCTAATTCTAGAATTTCCGGCACTTCCGTTTGTCGATAAAAAATAACATCTTCGCTAAGTCCAAGTGATAACCAAGTAGCTGCTACCTCTTTCGTATAACTACTAAACTGATTCGGATCATGCACCGCATTTAATGCATGATAGTCAGCTATAAAGTACAATGCTTTTCCTTCATTATTCTCTGACATTTGCAATGCAGGTTTAATCGCACCAATATAATTGCCTAAATGCGGGTAACCTGTTGGTTTAATTCCTGTTAACATAATTTTCTCACTCACTCTAACTCCTCCTTTCTCAAAATAAAAAGAGCCCCTCATCCTTAAAAAAGGACGAGAAACTCCCGCGGTACCACCTTAATTAGCTATCATTAGCTCACTTCATACTTCGATAACGTGAAGTAACCGTCTTTACCTACTCATTTCAGTTAGAAGCTCCAGRGCCCATTCCATATTCATCCCTTACTGATTCTCACCAAATATCAGCTCTCTGAAAAGTTTTGAATATGTACTCTTCTCTTTCATTGCTTTTTCGTTTTTTACAGTTTATCACATTCCCTTTCCAATTAAACCCTAATTTTCTGTTTTATATAGCAGGAATTTCCACCTTAATTGTCTAATAATATATAGGTTTGCAGAAATACTCGAAACAACTTTGGAGGTTTTTTCATGGTAAAATATATATCCATTTTAGGTTCAACAGGATCCATTGGCACATCTGCATTAGATGTCGTTTCCGCTCATCCTGAACATTTTAAAATCGTCGGTTTAACCGCAAATTATAATATCGATCTTCTCGAAAAACAAATCGAATCTTTTCAGCCTCGTATTGTAAGCGTAGCGACAAAAGAATTAGCGGACACATTACGTTCTCGTATTTCAACAAATACAAAAATTACATATGGAACTGATGGTTTACTTGAAGTATCTACCCATCCTGATACAAATCTTGTATTAAGTTCAGTTGTCGGTGTTTCAGGTTTACTCCCAACAATTGAAGCATTAAAGGCGAAGAAAGATATCGCTATCGCTAACAAAGAAACTTTAGTTGCAGCTGGACATATCGTCACCGAACTAGCGAAACAAAACGGATGCCGCCTAATTCCAGTTGATAGTGAACATTCAGCCATTTTCCAATGTTTAAATGGGGAAAATAATAAGGAAATCGAAAAATTAATTGTTACAGCTTCTGGCGGCGCTTTTCGTGATAAAACACGTGAAGAAATGAAAACATTACAAGCGAAGGATGCTTTAAAACACCCAAACTGGTTAATGGGCGCAAAACTAACGATAGATTCTGCCACGTTAATGAATAAAGGGTTTGAAGTGATGGAAGCTAAGTGGCTATTCGATATTCCTTATGAAAAAATTGATGTTATGATTCATAAAGAAAGTATCATTCACTCTTTAGTGGAATTTATTGATGGATCAGTCATGGCACAGCTCGGTGCTCCTGATATGAGAATGCCGATTCAATATGCGTTTCACTACCCTACTCGACTACCTTCATCCTATGAAAAATTAAATTTATTAGAAATTGGTAGTTTGCATTTTGAAAAACCAAATTTAGAGAAGTTCCCCTGTCTACAATATGCATTTGAATGTGGAAAAATTGGCGGTACAACTCCAGCCGTATTAAATGCAGCAAATGAAATTGCAAATGCACTATTTCTTGAAAATGAAATTGCATTTTTCGATATTGAGAAAACAATTTACAAAACCGTTGCGGCTCATCATAACGTAAAAGATCCTTCTTTAGATGCTATATTAGAAGCTGATCAATGGGCACGCCAATATGCAAATGAATTGTTAATGAAAAAGAGCTAAAACAGATTTATCTGTTTTAGCTCTTTTTTACGTATTCAACTTAACAAATCTATAACTATGCGTAACTAACACTTTTAATATCGCATATCCTGGAATTGCTAAAATAATCCCCATAATTCCAAATAAATTTCCAGCAGTTAAAATGATAAATATAATAGTAATCGGGTGAATATCTAACTTTTTCCCCATGACTTGCGGAGAAATAAATTTACCTTCTGCTAATTGTACAATCATCATAACGATAATTACTTTTAACACCATTGATGGCGAGTCGATAAATGCGATAATTAAAGCTGGTGTAATTGCAATGATTGGTCCTACGTACGGAACGATATTTACAATCATCGCTAAAATAGCAAGTAGTACCGCATATTTAATACCAATAATAAGATAACCGATTAATAGCATAATACCGATAAATAAACTAACAATAATTTGCCCTCTAATATACGAACTAATCGCATAATGCATATCATCTAGTATTCTCTTCGCAGCTGGTTGTCTTTGCTCAGATATAAACTTTAAAAAATGATTCGGTAATTGCTCACCATCTTTTAAAAGATAGAACAAAATAAATGGAACCATTACAAATGTTAAAACAACTTCAGTAATTGTACTTAAAAATCCAGTTACATTTCCTGTTACTGATGATAATGATTTTGTAAAGTTCATTGTAGAATCTTTTACGATATTAGCAAAATCAATATTTAAACTTTCCTGCATTCTACCAATTACATTACTTTCTCCAAATTTACGTGCTGCCCTTTCGATTTCATGCCCGAAATATGGCAAGTTATCTATTAAAGCATTTACTTGATCTTTAATAATTGGAATAACCGTGACCGCAAGAAAAACAAATAATCCAAGAACAATTATATATATCGAGGCAATTGACACAATTCTCGACACACCTTTTCTTTCTAAAAGAGAAACGAATGGATGCAATATATAAAATAGTACTCCCGCTAATAATACTGGGAAAAAGATTGTTTTTAAAAATACGACGAACGGTGTAAAGACGAATGATATTTTTGTAAGTAATAATATATTTACAAACAGCAACGCGAATCCAAGTAGTACAGCTAAATAATTTTGTTCTTTAAAAAACTTTTTCAACTTATCTCTTTTTCTTATATTTACTTTCTCCAAGTGTACCACCTCTCTAATTAGGAAAAGCCCTAAAAGGGCTTTATAAAACAATCAGTAATAGCCTTTATTTTCTTGCAGCTTTTACTACAAATGATACAATAAGAATTAACACAATTGCACCTAATAATGCTGGCACGACATGAATCCCACCAAATGATGGCCCAAAAGATCCAAATAATCTACTACCTAACCAAGCTC